>CAVCXB010000016.1:0-32917 GCA_963605535.1 Wujia chipingensis | reverse complement strand
GGCGATATAGCCAAGTGGTAAGGCGCGGGTCTGCAACACCCTTACCGCCGGTTCAAATCCGGCTGTCGCCTGTCAAGAGCTCTGAGAAATTCTCAGAGCTCTTTTTTTGTGCAAACCATCACCCCTGTTTATGGCAAAGCCCTGAGGTGACTGGCTTTTTGTATCCATCCCCATGAATGACGATTCTTACTTAGCTATTGATATTTGATGTCATCTGAGTGCCTGGATTTTGCGTGCGGATAGTATAGGAAATTCGGTCGCCGCGAACAAGAGAACGAGAGTAATGGATTGGCATGCCGCCAGTTGTGTAACAGGTCTTTTGCAGCAGAAAAAGTGGATCACCGGCCTGACAGTGAAGGATGGAGGCTTGCTCGGCGTTTGCAATGCGAACAGCAATCTCACATACAGATTCACCGCGGGACACATGGTAATAGCTGTCTAATAGCTCATAGAAAGAGACATCGCCTGTCATACGGTCAAGAAAATCTGGGTAAGTCAAAGAAGAAACATAAATTTCATCTAGGGCAAGCGGGGAATCATCCTCAAAGATCAATCGCTGTACATAACAGACAGGTTCATTGGCCTGAAGTGAAAGTGCATCACATAAAAAGTCCTCAGCGGGTTGCAGTTCCTTCTTTAATAAAAGATGATGAGACTGGTGTCCAAGTGCGGATAGGTAATTGGTAAAACCAGCTTGATCTTTTAAATCAACGCTTTTTGGCTGAGTAGAAACAAAGGTGCCCTTTCCGCGGTGCTTTTCAAGAATATGCTGGTCTGTGAGCTGTTGGATGGCCTTGCGGACAGTAATGCGGCTTACTTGATATTGTTCACATAGTTCCTCTTCGCTAGGAAGACGGTCGCCCGGCAGATATTTTTTTTCGTTCAATGCTTGACGGATCTCGGCCTCAAGCTGTATATAAAGTGGTTTCAGACTATTTGTGTCTAACATAAAATCCCCCTGATTGTAGTGTTGTTAGGATAAAGACATTATATGATGTCATATTATGTGTATCAAAATTTAGTATAGTAAAAAGAGAAAGAAAAGTCAAGGTATGCTGTTTTTTACAGTACGCTTTGTTTACGGATATGCCAATATTTATGGCTTTTCATAACCCTGCCCGTGAACAGTAAAAAAAATTTGCTGCTTTAATGCGGTAATTCAAAAAAACACTTGACAAATGAATAAACATGGTATAACATAAAGCAAAACGTTATATAACGTTATAATACAAATGGTCATTACATGATGTGATGTTTGAATCAAAATTCTTTGACGAAAGCATCATGATATGAGGCCAAAATACAAATGGAGGGTTACACATGAAAGCAGAACATCTTTCCCAGATTCAGGCTGCCGTAGCAGCTGTTAAAGAGAGGAAAACAATCCGCAGATTTTATTTCGTTGCATGCGGAGGCTCTCAGGCATCCATGATGCCAATTCAGTACATGTTTGACCGCGAGACCAGCATTCCGTCCGCTATTTACACTTCTAATGAGTTTGTAAAGGCAACGCCGAAGGTGCTGGACGATACCTGCGTTGTATTAACAATTTCCCATTCTGGAAATACACCAGAGACTGTCAGAGCGGCAGAGCTGGCAAAGGAAAAGGGCGCTGTCTCTATTTCCTTGACCAATCTTGTTGATTCTCCGCTGTGGAAGGCTTGTGAGTATCCGATCCATTATGAGCATGGTCCGGAGGCTGACCCGAACGACCTTAGCAAGGTAATTCTGTATACACTGGCATTTGAGATGTTGAATGTAGTTGAACCGTCTGAGAAGTGGACAAAGGGCGCAGAGTCTTTACAGAACCTTCCGGAAGTAACCGAGCGCATCAAGGCAAAGTATGCAGATTTTGGCTTACAGTGGGGCAAGGATTACAAGCGAGAAACTGTAATCTACACAATGGGAAGTGGCGCAAACTATGGCGAGATGTATTCTCTGGCAATTTGCCTGTTTATGGAAATGCAGTGGATTCATTCCAATTGTATTCATTCAGGAGAATATTTCCATGGACCATTTGAGGTAACCGATTTTGATGTGCCGTTTGTACTGGTTAAAGGCATTGGAGCGACCAGAGAATTGGATGAAAGAGCATATAATTTCTGCAGTAAGTTTTCACAGAAACTGGCAGTAATTGATGAGGCAGAGTTTGATCTGACTGGAATTGAGCCAGGCGTACAGGAGTATGTAGCACCGCTGTTAGCTGGCACAGTTGTTCGTGAGATGATTGATTCTCTTGCACATGAGAGAGGTCATGCACTGTCTGTCCGCAGATATATGTGGCAGATGGAGTATTAATAAGTAAGGTCTCCTGCTTTTTCTGCATGAAGCAGGAATGCAGGAGATCGCTTTTTTTACAGACAGGAGGACGCATAAATGAAGCTGATTGCAGTTGGAGATAATGTGACAGACTGTTATCTGGATGAGGGTATTTACTATCCAGGTGGAAATGCAGTCAATGTAGCGGTAGATTGTAAGAGAGACGGCGCTGAGAAGGTAAATTATATTGGCGTGTTCGGAAATGACGAGAGAGCAGATTATATCAGGGCGTGTATGGAGGAGGAAGGTGTAACGTGTGAGCGTTCCAGAAAGGTATTTGCACCAACCTGTCAGCCAGGCGTAAAGATCAATGAAGAGGGCGATCGAATCTTTGTCGGCGGAATCCGTGATACCTGCCAGCACTTGTTTTCAATCAGGCTTCAAAGAGAGGATCTGGAAGTGATTAAAGAGTATGATATCTGTCATACAAGCTGCTATTCCAATCTGGAATATGAGCTAGAAACCTTAAGCCGTGTCTGTGAGGTTTCATTTGATTTTTCAGATGAGCATGATGATGAGTATATGAAGCGGGTGTGCCCGTTTGTCACCTATGCATTTTTCTCTGGATCGGATCTGTCTGAAGAAGAAATCCATGCGCTTGCAAAAAAAGCAGCAGGATATGGTACAAAAATTATTGGTATTACACGTGGTTCAAAGGGTTCCGTATTTTATGATGGAACACAGTTTTATACACAGGGAATCTGCAAGGTAGACGTAGTAGATGCAATGGGGGCAGGTGATGCCTTTATCGCCGCATTTTTACGCTACTACGCAGACAAGAAAGATATGAAGGAAGCGCTTAGTTATGCAGCAGAGCGTGCCGCATATGCTTGTACATATGCAGGCGGATTTGGTCATCCGCACAAGGCATGAGAAGGAGGAAGGCTATGAACAGAAGAGTAATGGCAGTGACAGCAGCGACAGTAATGAGTATATCTGGTTTTGCAGTACCGGCAATGGCAGATGAGGAAGACGTTGTCTCAATTCAGATCAGTGCTTCAATTACATCAATGGATCCATTGATTGGCGGAGATGCAACAAATGTTGCAGTTATTTCGAATACGATGGAAGGATTGTTTGTTGTTGATGCGGATGGACAGATTCAGAATGGTCTGTGTGATTCCTATGAGGTATCCGATGATCAGAAGACTTATACCTTCCATATTCGTGACAATGCAAAATGGAGTGATGGCACACCAGTAACTGCGCAGGATTTTGAATATGCTTGGAAGAGAAATGCAACTGCGCAGGGGGATTACAGTACTTTTACCTATCAGATCGAGATGGCTGCAATTAAAAATTATGAAGCAGTTACCTCAGGTGAAGCAGATGCGAGTGAACTTGGCGTGACAGCAGTAGATGACAATACCTTACAGGTTGAACTGGAATATCCGGTACCTTTCTTCTTAAATCTTCTGACTTTCTCTCCGTGGGCACCTGTAAAAGAAAGTAAGCTGACAGAAGAGGGTGATCAGTTTGGTGTGGACAAGGACAGTGTTTTATACTGTGGTGCTTATACGCTCGATCAGTGGGATGTCGGTGGAAATACCATTGTACTCAAGAAGAATCCGGATTATTGGGATGCAGAGAATGTAGACGTAGAAGAGATTGATCTTGTTGTTATCAGTGATACACAGCAGGCGGTTATGGCTTATCAGAACGGAGACGTGGACAATGTTACGCTGACAGGTGATTTGGTTAGCATGTATCAGGACGATCCGGAGTTTTCAAATGTTTTAGGCGCGTTTAACTACTATTTGATGGTTAATACATCTCTGGATGGTTATGACAATAAAAACTTACGTCAGGCAATCGCCTATGCGGTTGACAGAGAGAGTCTTTGCAACAACGTATTAAATGATGGCTCTGTGCCAGCCTATAATATGGTAATGAAAGGTCTTGTAAGCAACTCAGATGGTGAGGATTTTGCAGAGGCGAGCGGACAGTACTTCCAGTATGATACCGAGAAAGCAAAGGAACTTTGGGAAAAGGCAAAGGAAGAGACTGACTTAAGAGAAATTAATATTGTTTATGATGAAGAAAAGGATTTTGCAGCCAATACTGCCGCATTTATTCAGTCTGAATTGGAGAGTACACTGGATGGCTTAACCGTAAATATCACTAGCACACCAAAGAAAAATAGAATTCAGTTAGCACAGGACCATGATTATGAGATTGAGATATGGGGTTGGGGACCGGATTATGCAGATCCTACCGCAATCTTAGCGATGTATGAATCTGATCATCCATCAAATTATTCTCTGTGGTCAAGCGATGAGTTTGACAAATTGTACAACGAGGCCAACACCACACTGGCAGGTGACGAGGCTGCACGTTGGGATAATTTGATCAAGTGTAATGATATTTGCACGGAGAATGCAGGTTGCATTCCGCTATTCCAGACCGGCTCTGCCACACTTACAAAGTCAAATGTAACTGGAATTACGGAGCATAACACTGGTGTTCCGTGCTACTACAAGTTTGTAGAGAAGGATTGATAAAAGAAAAAATAGGTGCAATCGTATCTGCACACAAAGAGGATGTGCCCGGGGCGAAGCAGCTTTGGACAGATCCTCTTTTCAAAAGGCTGCTGTTTCGAACGAAATAGTGGCAAAAAAAGTCTTTGACAGGAGGAAAAATCCGAATGAAAAAATTTGTGTTAAAGCGAACCTGCATTGCATTGCTGACAGTCTTCCTGATCTTGTTGCTTTTATTTTTGATGCTTGATTTTATGCCGGGTTCGCCATTTAATAATGAAGAAAAAATGAGCGCAGAGCAAATCGCGGATTTGTATCATAAATATGGACTAGATCAGCCAATCATTACAAGATTTTTCTTATATTTGAAAAATATGCTTCACGGTGATTTTGGTATTTCTTATAGCCTTCAGGTTAACATGAAGATTAGTGAAATGATTGGATCGAAGATTTTGGTAACCATTCGTCTTGGTCTTCAAGCTGCGATTGTTGGAACGATTATCGGTGCACTGCTTGGAATTATTGCTGCGCTGCGAAAGAATACATGGATAGACACAGTTACTACCATTGTCTCAGTACTTGGTGTCAGTCTTCCATCATTTGTCTTTGCGCTTTTACTATCTTACTTTTTGGGATTTAAGTTTAAGATGTTTCCGTTCATTTACAGTACAAAAAATGAATTTCAATCGACAATTCTTCCAACCATTTCGCTTTCTATGTTTACAATTGCGAGTGTTGCGCGATACACCAGATCGGAAATGGTAGATATTTTAAATTCGGATTATTATCTGCTGTCAGATTCAAAAGGACTTCCAAAGGCAAAGCTGATTCTTCATCATGCCATTCGAAATGCGATGATTAGTGTAATTACGGTGCTTGCCCCACTGATTGTAAATTTAATGACAGGAAGTTTGGTAATTGAAAAGGCATTTAGTATTCCAGGTCTTGGAAGTCTTTATGTCAGTGCAATCCAGTCAAATGACTTTAATGTTGTTTTAGCCATTAGTTTTATCTACAGTTTGATGTTTATTTTTACGATGCTTCTGGTTGATATTCTCTATGGCGTGATTGATCCTAGAATACGACTGGCGAA
This sequence comes from Wujia chipingensis, assembly GCA_963605535.1. Taxonomy (GTDB): domain Bacteria; phylum Bacillota; class Clostridia; order Lachnospirales; family Lachnospiraceae; genus Anthropogastromicrobium; species Anthropogastromicrobium chipingensis_A. The sequence continues at coordinate 27,028 of CAVCXB010000016.1, read as the reverse complement.
AGGAGAATGATTATGAATCGATTTGAGTTCAGTACAGAAGAACATAAAGAGGAAGAAGAGAAAGTTCTTGTTGGTCGTTCCTATGGAAAAGAAGTTCTTTATCGTTTTCGCAAGAATAAAGGTGCATGGATAAGCTTTTTTATTATCATTCTTCTAGTTGTAATTGCACTTGTAGCGCCGGTTGCCAGTCCGTATTCTTATAAGGAAGTGCATTCTGAATATAGCAATCTGCCGCCAAGAGTTCCAGGGTTGGAAAAGTTGGGAATTTTTGATGGTGTCAGTCATGGCCAGAATATGTATGAGGCAAAAAATTGCACCGATAAATATTTCTTCTTTGGAACGGATAATTTGGGAAGAGATATTTGGACGAGAGTATGGCAAGGCACTAGAATCTCTCTCTTGATAGCAGCGCTTGCGGTTATTATTGATGTGTGTATTGGCGTAATTTATGGTCTGGTCTCAGGTTATTTTGGTGGAAAAATTGATATGATCATGCAGCGTATCACAGAAGTGCTAAGTAGCCTTCCAACGTTAGTTGTTGTAACATTAATGCTAGTTGTTATGAAGCCGGGACTTGGAAGTATTATTATTGCCTTGATGTTGACAGGATGGATCAATATGAGCCGTATTGTGCGTGCACAGGTGTTGAAATTAAAAGATCAGGAATTTGTACTGGCTGCAAGAACACTTGGTGTGAGCAATCGAGACATTTTGTTTAAAGAGATCCTTCCAAATTCCCTTGGACAGATTATTATAACCTTTATGTTTTCAATTCCCAATGCGATTTTCCTGGAAGCATTTTTGGCATTTGTTGGTCTTGGTGTTCCAGCACCGATGGCGTCTCTTGGATCACTAATCAATGATGGATATAAATCAGCAATGACGTATCCTCACATGGTAGTAGCACCAGTAGTTGTGTTAGGCATTTTGATGTTGGGATTTAACTTATTTGCAGATGGATTAAGAGATGCGATCGATCCTCAGCTAAAACAGATGTAACGGGAGGTAAATGGAATGGAAAAAAGAAAACCAGTATTGAGCATGAGAGATTTGGCAGTTTCCTTTCAGACCTCTTTTGGAAAAATACGTGCTGTGCGTGGTGTTAACATGGATGTATATCCGGGAGAAACCGTTGCCATTGTAGGAGAATCTGGAAGTGGAAAATCCGTTTCTGTCAAGACAATCATGGGCATTACAGCGCCCAATGCCGTCATCGAAAGCGGAACGATTCAGTTTCGTTTTCAGAAAAATGGAAAGGAACAGGTTGTCGATCTGTTAAAACTTTCCAAAAAGGAAATGCAGCATCGAATTAAAGGAAAACGTATTGCGATGGTGTTTCAAGATCCGATGACCTCACTTGATCCGACAATGACGATTGGACGACAGCTGACAGAAGGTATGCGTTATCATCTTCATTTGTCACAGGCAGATGCAGATAAGCGTGCTGAAGAACTGCTTGACATGGTAGGAATCGAGTCACCAAAGGAGCGAATGAAAAATTATCCACACCAGCTTTCCGGAGGAATGCGTCAGCGTGTCGTAATCGCAATTGCATTGTCCTGTAATCCGGATCTTTTAATTTGTGATGAGCCGACAACCGCACTTGACGTTACGATTCAGGCAAGAATTTTGCAGTTGATACTTGATTTGCAGAAAAAATTGGGAATTGCCGTTATTTTTATCACACATAACCTTGGCGTTGTGGCAAAAATTGCAGATTATGTGAATGTCATGTATGCAGGAAAGGTGGTGGAGACTGGAAAGGCAGAGGATATCTTTTTTGATCCGCGTCACCCATATACATGGGGACTTCTCTCTAGTATGCCAGACTTGACAGGAGACAAAAAAGAACGTCTGTATACAATTCCGGGAAATCCACCAAATCTTGCAAATGAAATTAAGGGTGATGCATTTGCTGTGCGAAATCCATACGCGCTCAATATTGATTTTGAAGAAGAACCACCGATGTTTGAAATCAATGAGCATCATCAGGCAGCTACTTGGCTGCTCCATCCAGATGCGCCAAAGGTAGAGATGCCGGCAGCACTAAAAAGAAGAATTGAGCAGCTTCGAAAAGAAGAAGCGCGATATGCAGAGGAGGGATCGCATGGTACAGACAAATGAACCACTGCTTCGTGTGAGAGGCTTAAAGCAATATTTTCCGGTCAGTAAAAAATTTACGGTACGCGCTGTTGACAATATTTCTTTCGACATTTATCCGGGAGAAACCTATGGATTAGTAGGCGAATCAGGTAGCGGAAAATCGACAACGGGTCGTTCGATCATTCGCCTATACGATCCGACAGAAGGCACAATTCTTTTTAAGGGTGAAGACATTAGCAAAAAGCTAACAACAAAGCAGGAAAAGATGCTTCGCTCGGATATGCAGATGGTCTTTCAGGATCCGATGGCTTCTTTAAATCCGCATAAAAAAATTTTGGATACCATTGCGATGGGACTTGATGCCCATCACCCTCATATGAACCCTAAAGAGCGCGTAGAGCGAGTGGCGAAAATGATGGAGATGGTTGGCTTAAATCCAGCTTACATGAACCGTTATCCAAATCAATTTTCCGGTGGACAGCGTCAGCGAATTGGACTGGGAAGAGCGTTAATTATGAATCCAAAGTTGGTAATTGCAGATGAAGCAATCAGTGCACTTGATGTTTCAATTCAGGCACAGGTTGTTAATTTAATGAAGGATATTCAAAAAGAGACAAATGTTGCGTATCTGTTCATTGCGCATGACCTTTCTATGGTTCGTTATATTTCGGATCGGGTAGGTGTTATGCATAAGGGACATTTGGTTGAGACTGGATTGACGGAAGAAATTTTTGAACACCCGGTTCATCCATATACAAAATCACTTTTGTCAGCAATCCCAATTGCAGATCCGGTGATTGAACGAAATAGAGAACCGATTGTATATCAATATGAGAAGAGTGGTTTCAAATACAACGACTGTGTTATGGTAAATGTTTCAGAAACACATCAGGTTTTAAGGGAAAAGAAAATGTAAACAGTAAGCCGTCTGAAGACAAAATGTCTTTCGGACGGTTCTTTTTCTATTAAGCAACTCTTAAAAAAATCTTCAAAAAGTAGTTCGTTGACGGCGGTACTGTGAAGTGGTAGGATGATAAAGGGAAAGCCAGTGGGGACAGATAAAAAGCCATTTTTCCCTGACCCCCTAAAAAAAGCGAGGTTGTTGATAGATGAAAGAATTAAAAAAACAAGATCTCCAGATCACAGAGCTGATTCACCATTTTGTGCGTGAGCATGTAGAAGCTGGGGATATCTGTATAGATGCAACGGCGGGCCGTGGAAACGATACGCTGTTTTTGTGTGAGCTTGTAGGTTCAAGAGGCGAGGTCATGGCATTTGACATTCAGCCCAAGGCACTTGAAGAGACGGCTATACTTCTTGCCGAGCATGAATGCATGGCAGAGCTGGTACTTGATTCTCACGCAAATATGCTCGATTACATGAACGAGGGAAGTGCAGCGTGTGTCATGTTTAATTTTGGTTATCTGCCAGGCGGCGATCATGCGATCGAGACGAAGGCAAAGACGAGCATCGAGGCGATTCAGGCAGGTCTTTCGATTTTACGAAAGGGCGGCATTATGACGCTTTGTCTCTACGATGGAAGCGATGTTCAAAGAGAGGAAAAGGAAGCGATCTTAGCGATGCTGCAGTCGCTTGATTCAAAGATGTATCTTGTCATCACAGGCTGCTATTATAATCGCCCGAACAATCCGCCGATGCCGGTATTTATCCAAAAATTGGAAGGCAAAGACAGCAGTTGCATTTCCGGTTTTGGATTGCTATAATGGATTTATTCAGGGTTTATGAAACGTATGCTTTGAATAATACATTGCTTGTCATGAGAGCCATGGCATAGCACACAGCAAACTGAAAGGGGTACGACAATGAACTATAAAAAGCGCAGAGACGAAGTATTAGCAAAGATGGAGAAAAATTCCATTCTGATTCTTTATTCAGGAGTAAGACATCATGTGAGTGCAGATGAGTATGCACCATTTGAGGCAAATAGAAACTTCTTCTACCTGACTGGAATCCGTCGTGAGAATATGATGTTAATTCTGGACAATGCGACCGAGGAGCCGAGCGAGATGCTTTTAATCGAGGAGGCAGATCCGGACCGCGAGCGTTGGATGGGTAAGAAGATGACCGTTGATGAAGCAAAGGCACAGGCCGAGATCGAGAAGGTTGGCTTTATCGATACCGAGAAGAGTGTGCTGAACCGTATGCTGACAAGAGAGGATGTCTATGCCGTATACTTTGATACTTATCGTCATGACATTGATGATCTTGAGGATTACAACATGATGAAGGCACGCGAGTTTGCACAGAAGTACCCGGGCGTGCGCGTAAAGGATTGCGCACCGATCATCGCTGAGATGAGAATGCAGAAGGATGAGGATGAGGTTGCGTTAATTCGTGAAGCAATTAAGCTGACCGACAAGGGTCTGAAGAATCTGATGACAAACCTGACACCGGGCCAGATGGAGTATCAGGCACAGGCGGACTTCGAGTACAGCATTAAGAGAAATGGTGCAGACGGCGTTGCATTCCACACCATCGCAGGAAGCGGCATCAACGGAACTATGCTTCACTATGTAACAAATGACTGCGAGTGCAAGGACAACACACTTCTGCTGCTTGACCTTGGTGCAAAGTACAAGGGCTACTGCGCTGATATCACAAGAACCTATCCGGTAAATGGAAAATACACCGAGAAGCAGCGTATGGTTTACGAGGCTGTTCTTGCTGCAAACCGCAAGATCAAGGAGACCGCAAAGCCGGGCATGACCCTTCGTGAGTTAAACGATGTGTGCAAGAAGGTTCTGGCAGAGGGCTGCATCCGCATGGGTCTGATTGAGAAGGAAGATGAGATCGGAAAGTACTACATGCACGGCGTTTCCCACCATCTTGGAATCGATGTTCATGATGTAACCGTTGCTTCCAATAATAAGCTTCGTCCGGGCGCTGTCATCTCCGATGAGCCGGGTCTGTACATCGATGAGTGGGAGATCGGAATTCGTATCGAGGACGATCTGTTAATCACAGAGGACGGCTGTGAGTGCCTGTCTGAGGATGTAATGCGTACACCGGATGAGATCGAGGCATTTATGGCTGAGGCGCATAAATAAAACAGCATTGATAGGGGAACTTTTAGTTGCGGTCACTCCCAATCTTTGATACAATGAAACTATTCATAAGCCAAGGAGGCGCCAAAGGTGAAAAAATATAAGAAAGTTTTGATAGACGCTGTCCTGTTTTTTGCAATTATAGGATTGACACTGTATGGCGTTTTTCATGGGGAAGATCTCTCAGGACTGGGAGATGCAATTAAGGAATGCAATATCCTGTGGCTGATTCCGGCAGTTCCCCTGGTATTATTTTTTATTGCCGGAGAGAGTATTGTCATTTGGCATATGCTGGATTGCTATGGGATTTATGTAAAGGAACGGATTTGCTTTCTTTTTTCAGCAGTTGGTTTTTTTTTCAGCTGTGTCACACCGTCTGCGAGCGGCGGTCAGCCGATGCAGATTTATTTCATGAAAAAGGAAGACATACCCGTTCCGATTGCAACAGTCATTTTGCTTGTTGTCACGATCACGTACAAGTTTGTGCTGGTGGTTGTAGGCATTGGGCTGTGGCTGTTTGCGGGGGATTTTCTGGCTGAGTATGTAGCAGAGGTGAGATGGGTCTTTTATTTGGGAATTTTGCTGAATGTAGGCTGTGTGGCTTTTATGTGCGTGGTGGTATTTCATCCCTCATTTGCCAAAAAAACATTGATACTCGGAGCAAAACTTCTGGAACGGATACACATTTTAAAACAAAAAGAAGAACGTCTTGGTAAGTTGGAACGCTCCATGAATCATTACCATGAGGCTGCAGAGTTTATGAGCAGTCATTGGGGAATGATTGCGAGAGTTTTTGCAATCACGGTCGTACAGCGATTTGCCATGTTTGCCGTGACGTATTTTGTTTACAGGGCGTTTTCCTTAAATAGCATGGGCTTTTTTGAAGTCATGTTTTTACAGGCTGTCATATCGATATCAGTTGATATGCTTCCGCTTCCGGGTGGAATGGGAATCAGTGAGGGATTGTTCATCGTCATTTTCCGAAAAGTCTTCGGAGAGGCACTTCTGATTCCGGGACTGGTGTTGAGCCGTGGACTGGGCTATTACAGTGAACTGTTTTTGTCAGCAGCATTTACAATGGCAGCTGTAGTAGTATTTCAAGTGCGTGAACGCAAAAAAAGCAAGGCAGGAAGTATAAATATAAAGTAAAGGGATCCGGAATGAAGTATGCAAAAAATGTTTGGCGTTCGCACGATGGATGAAAGAGGAAAATAATGATAGGATTTTACGATTATACGGTAATATTAACGTACATAAGCTTGGCATCGGCCATCTTGGGAATGATCAGTGCCTGCTATACAAGAATCGGTTGGGCCGTCTTTTTTCTGGGCATGTCTGGTCTTCTTGATACATTTGATGGTAAAGTAGCCAGAACAAAGAAAAATAGAACAGAGGATCAAAAGCGATTCGGCATTCAAATTGATTCGCTTTGCGATATCGTCAGCTTTGGCGTTTGCCCAGTAATTATCTGCTGGTTTTCTGGAATGCAAAAGGCCTGGGAAGTTGGGATTTTGATCTTTTATTGTCTTGCAGGACTGATTCGTCTGGCCTATTACAATGTTATGGAGGAGAAGCGCCAACAGGAGACCGATGAGAAGCGAAAGTATTATCAGGGACTTCCGATTACATCTATCGCTGTGATTATGCCGTTTATGTATGCGATTTCCAGTCTGTGTCAGGAGAACTTTGAGATCGTGCTGAGCATTGCGATGCTGATTACAGGTCTTCTGTTTGTGATCAACTTTAAATTTCCGAAACCAAACAACAAGCAGCTGGCAGTATTGATTCTTATTGTGGCGGCCGTTGTGCTGTATCTTCTGTTTTGTTTTAACTGGAAGGAATATTATGGCTGGAATTTATCGGATTTGATTTTCTGGAAGCGAAAGACGGTTTGATAAGGTTTCACGAAATAGGTTAGCAAAACGGTTTGATCAATCACGTAACAGAACGGTTTAAGAAAGGAGCCACACAAAACATATGAAAGAAAAAAATAGTGGTCTTTTATCATTTTTATATACAACGCCAGTCGGAAGAGGGCTTCTTAGTATCCTGATCAGTCCGGCCGTATCACAGGCAGCAGGAAAAGTAATGAACAGTGGTGTATCGTCACTTGCTGTTCCGGGCTTTATCAAGTCCCACGACATTGACGTGTCAGAATTTGAAAAGACGAGTTTTTCATCCTACAATGACTTTTTCACAAGAAAGTTAAAGCCAGGCGCAAGGCCATTTGAGGTAAGTGATGAGGCGCTCATCAGTCCATGCGATGCAAAGCTTACGATCTACCCGATCATGAAGGATTCTTGTTTTTGGATTAAGCAGGGTCATTATACATTAAAGAGTCTGCTGCGCGATGAAAAACTCGCAAAGCAGTTTGAGGGCGGTATTTTGTGGCAGCTTCGCCTGAGCGTAGATGACTATCATCGCTACATTTATCCGGTGAATGGCAGACGTTCCTATGAGCGTATGATTCACGGTGTATTCCACACGGTTCAGCCGATTGCACTTGAGCACTACCCAGTCTATAAGGAAAACACCAGAAAGTATTGCCTGATTAAAACAAAGGAACTTGGCACCGTTTTGATGATGGAAGTCGGCGCAATGATGGTCGGTCGCATCACAAATCACCAGACGACACCGGGTAAGGTGGAGTGCGGTAAAGAGAAGGGCTACTTCGAATTTGGTGGTTCGACAATCATCTTACTGACCCAGAAAGATACTGTGGTGCCGCGTAAAGATATCGTGTATCGCAGCATCAGCAGCGGTGAGGCGCTCATTAAGCAGGGCGAGAAAATTGCAAGAAAAAATACACAAAAATAAGCACATATTTTCTCATAGGAGGCAGGGCATGAAAGCCTTGCCTTTTTTGTAGAAAGACGGTAAAGTGGAAATTATAGCATTCGTAACGGAGTTGATGTGAAAGTGAAAGCTATGGTGTTTGTAGTGAAATTATAGCGAAATGGAAACAAAACTAGAAGCTATGGTATTTGGAAGGAAAACGTGTAAACGAAATTTTGTGAGAAAAGGAGCGAGCTATGAACATTTTATTTGATGAGAAGATTCTGACAGCAGGAGCCTCCCTCTTAAAGTTGGAAGACGACAAATCGGGTGCATTGCTGAAGCTATCAAAGGACAGCGCAGGAATTGTGCTGCCGTGGGACGTAAGGAAGCGTGAGCGTTACTTCTTATTTAAAATTGAGACGCTTGAGAAGCACAGTGATGCCTTTAATGTGTATGTGTATGGCAAAGGCGAGGAGCCGACAATGACGATTCGTTTTGGTATTCTGCCGCAGATCACGACACAGATTAGCCTAGATAAGGAGTGGTTTAAGGCGGGTGTGCTGTTTCCAGAGGCACTGCCAGGCGAGCTTAAAATTGTCTGCCACGGCGGACGAATTGCACCAGAGGAAATCACACGCATTGAGGTGAAGACAATTCCAGTATTCCATGATATTACCGTGCGTATCAGCGATATGGAGCTGACAGATGAGTATCCGGAACATGTGCAGCTGCCGGATGGCAAGCTTATCGACAGTCTGGGTCAGAATAAGCGAAAAGATTGGAAGGGCAAGACAAAAGATATCGAAGAATTAAAGACCATTCTGGAACAGCAGGTCAAGGACGGTGAGCAGGGCTATCCATTTGACAATTGGTCTACGTGGGGTGGTTGGAAAAATAAGAAACTGGCCGAAGGTACTGGCTTTTTCACGAAGTATAAGGTGGATGGCAAGTGGTGGATGGCAGATCCAGACGGCTATGCGTTCTTCAGTGCGGGACCGGACTGCGTGAATGTACCAGTAGACTGCCGTGTAGATGGCGTTGAGAAATGGCTGGACTGGCTGCCAGAGGAAACAGAACCGGCCTATGCAGAGATGTTCTCGCCAGAGCGTGTATTTAAAGACCGAAAGAGAAATGCAAAGATGTTTTCTTACGCTGGCGCGAATCTGTATCGCGTATTCGGTGCAGAATGGTATCAGATCTGGAAACGCATGATGGCAGGTCAGTTGATGCAGATGGGTATGAATACGCTTGGCAACTGGAGTGATCACAGACTCTTTGAGGGTACGCCGATTCCATATGTGACATCACTGCTGGAGTTCCCAGAGACAGACAAAAAGATCTTCCGCGATTTTCCAGATGTACTCAGTGACGAGTACAAAGAGAATGCAGATAAGAATGCACAGGCACTCGCCGCAAAGAAGGATGATCCGATGATGATCGGCTATTTCCTTCGCAATGAGCCAAGCTGGGCATTTGTGGATAATCTGGTACTAGCCGATGAGGTGCTTTATAACCCGGAGCGCACCGTCTGCAAGGAAAAGCTGATCACTAGCTTAAAAGAAAAGTATCAGACCGTGGAGGCGTTAAATGCGGCATGGAACACTTCATTTTCTAGCTTTGATGATCTGTATCAGCCGATTCGTGATGCGTCAACAAAGTCAGAGGCGGCAAAGGCAGACCAGAAGGAATTTTCAAAGAAAATGCTTCGCGCCTACGTCGAGATTCCGTCAAAGGCGTGCCGTAAGGTCGATCCAAATCACATGATTCTTGGCATGAGATGGGCATGGATCTCCGATCCAGATCTGGTGACAGGATGGGAAAACTTTGATGTATTCTCCATCAACTGCTATGCGGTTGACCCGACAGCGGCTATTGATCATATCACAGAGCTTGGCGTTGATCTTCCGGTAATGATCGGTGAATTCCATTTTGGCGCGCTCGATGCAGGAATGAATGCGACTGGGCTGGAGGGCGTGCTGACACAGGCAGACCGCGGCAAGGCATATCGCTATTATTGCGAGCGCGTAGCAGCTCATCCAAATGGTGTTGGCTGCCATTATTTCCAGTGCTACGATCAGTTTGTATTAGGTCGTTTCGATGGGGAAAATTATAATATCGGTCTGTTTGATGTTTGCTCGAGACCATATGAAGATATGGCATCCGAGATAAAGCAGTGCAGCGAAAACATGTATGAGATCGCAGATGGCACAAAGGTGCCGACAGACGAAAAGGCAGAAAGCATTCCGATGATTGCATATTGATTTGGATGATTCCAAATGATTGCATATGAGCAATCGCAAAACAAAATTGGGCGGGGGCAGGCAACTGCCCCTTGTCGGGTAAATGAGAGGAAAAAGCAAATGTTTGTATGGTTTTTATTGATGCTTATTGTTGGACTTTTGGCAGTAGCAGGTGGGATTTTTTTTGTCCGAAAGCTGAGAAAGTTTGCGTGCATAAGAAAACTTGGAAATGGAAAGAAATTTGTGAATTTGATTATTCGCATCCTGATTGTCGTGTGTCCGACCACGTTAATGTGGGTGCTTTGGGGAAATATAAATGCAGTGATCAGCTTGATTCATCTGTTTGTATTCTGGCTGGTAAGTGATGGTGTTTTCTATGTCATCCGAAAAATCCGTAAGAAGCCGTTTCGACGCTACTATGCAGGTGGTGTAGCGATTCTTGTTACGATCGGATGGCTCGGTGCGGGCTGGTACCAGGCGCATCATGTCTGGGAGAAGGATTATACGATCCAAACCGATAAGGAAGTGGGAAATATCCGTATTGCGCTGCTTTCCGATTCCCATACGGGAACGACCTTTCATGCAGAGGGCTTTGCTAAGCACATGAAGGAGATTGAGGCACAAAATCCAGATGTTGTGCTGGTCGCAGGTGATTTCGTCGATGATGACACAACAAAAGAGGATATGATCGGCTGCTGCAAGGCACTCGGCGAGACAAAGACAAAATATGGTGTCTACTATGTATTTGGAAATCACGATAAGGGCTATTATGGCGATGCGTATCGCGGCTACAGCGGACAGGATCTGATCAATGAGCTCGAGGCAAATGGGGTAATTGTGCTTCAGGACGAGAGCGTTCTGATTGATGATCGCTTTTACATTATCGGACGACAGGATCGCTCCGAGGAGGAAAGCTATGGAGATAAAGTAGCAGCTGGCCGAGCAAGTATGGAGGAACTGACGGCAGATCTTGATCCGACAAAGTTCTCTGTTGTGATGGATCATCAGCCGGATGATTACGATAACCAGGAGGCAGCAGGTGTTGATCTGGTGGTGTCTGGTCATACGCATGGCGGACAGCTGTGGCCGCTCATGGATATCGAGAGTATCCCGGGACTTGGACCGGATGACTGCATCTATGGGTTTGAAAAGCGCGGCGATACCAACTTTATCGTAACGTCTGGAATTTCGGACTGGGCAATCAAGTTTAAGACGGGATGCCGCTCCGAGTATGTGATTATAGATATTGAAAGTAATTAAAAGGGTGGAAAATATGGAAGTAGAGAAATTAATAGAAGCACTTCACACGGTGGAAAAATTAAAAAGAACAATGCGCCATTGCTATACATTCGATGATAGAAAGGAAAGTGTAGCAGAGCATTGTTGGCGTGTGGCACTGATGGCATATTGGATGGAAGATGAATTTCCAGAAGTGGATATGAATAAGGTGATCAAGATGTGTCTCATTCATGATCTGGGCGAGTGCTTTACCGGAGATATTCCGTGTTTTAAAAAGACAGATGCCGATGAAGAAGTAGAAGAAAATCTGCTGTATCAGTGGGTAGCGACACTTCCAGCTCCGTTTCATGAGCAGATGCGGGCATTATATCAGGAGATGAGTGAGCGAAAGACGTTGGAGGCACAGATCTACAAAGCACTCGACAACATGGAAGGTGTTATGGCGCACAATGAGTCGAGCATCGGGACTTGGGAGCCGCACGAATATGAGCTGACGAAAAACTACGGACTCGATAAGACACAGTTTCATCCGTATATTAAGCATTTGCGCGAATGCCTGCGTCAGGAGACGGTGGATAAAATCATTGCAGCAGGAAGAAATATTACGCTGGCGCAAGAATCCGACAAAGAGGAGCTGCTAAAGTTGTATCGCTCCATGATCGGCGGTGCAGCAGACTGGAATGAATATTATCCTTCCATGGAAAATATTGAGTTTGACATTGCGCATGACAGCCTGTTTGTCATGAAAAATCAAAAGGGTGAGATCGTCGCGGTGATTTCGATTGACCATGACGAGGAAGTGGACAAACTTGCCTGCTGGAGCAAGGAACTTCAGCCGTCGGCAGAGGTGGCGCGATTATGCGTTCGAAAGGATTTACAGGGACAAGGTATCGCGAAGATGATGATGGAGCATGTCTTTACGATACTTCGTGAGCAGAACAAAAAGAGTGTTCATATCCTTGTGCGTGAGAACCATTCGGTTGCGCTCAAGTGTTATCGCGACCTTGGATTTGTTTCGGTTGGGGAATGTGAGCTGTTTGATTTGCACTTTGTCTGCATGGAAAAGAAAATTGCGTAATATATAAGAAAAAACTTTTTTGTACGCAGGATATATTGTATAATAGCAATATATTCTGCGTGTTTTTATGTATACGTGTATTGAAAACTGTTTTTTATAGGGGGACCGGAAATGGGACTGACAATATTGCTGGTGGACGATGACCAGCTGCTGACAGAAAAAACAAAAAATTCGTTAAATTGGGATGCACTTGGCATCGGAATGGTATTTACCGCGAACAACATCCACGAGGCAAAGGGCATTTTAAAAGTGTACAAGGTGGATATTCTTCTGTGTGATGTGGACATGCCGATGGGAAGCGGCTTAGAGCTGGTAGAGTGGATACGCGAGTCGAAAATGGAGATGAAGTGTATCTTTTTGTCGAGCTATGCGAACTTTACCTATGCCCAGAAAGCGCTTCGCTTAGGCTCTGTCAATTACCTGCTTAAGCCGATTTCAAATAAAGATCTCGAGGCAGAGCTAAAGACTGTCTGTGATGAACTGCTAAAGGAGCATACGAGTCTCAATAGTCAGGAGAAGAAGCAACGCGAGGAGGCATGGAAGAAGGTGCTGGTGCAGGCGCTTTCAAATAACAACGAATCTTCTCAAAATGCTTCCTCTGCCATTATTTATAATTCCCAAAATGCAATGCAAGGTGATGCTCATGATGTTCAGCATGAAACGCTTTACCCTTCTGCACAGCCCATTACACTTGTCCTTGCAGGATTGCTTGACAACAGCGAGGAACGCCAGAAAGTAAAGGACATTTCATTATACAATTACTGCATGCGCACGGTGGCTGAAAAATATCTGCAGGAGCTTGATCTTGACGTGACTGTTTCCTATAAGGATACCGAGTGGCTCCTTGTCTTAAAAAATTTTGCCGATTATGATCGCCTCGAGGAGCAACTGGCAAAGATGCAGCAGGAGCTAAATGAGCAGACTGCGCATCGCTACTGCTTCTATATTACAGTGGGACGACCGTATATGGACACCGCAAAGGCAATTCGCATGATCTCTGTCATGCGTGAGCATGCTGTTCCGAATGTGCGATTGATGATCGAGGAGTGGGCATGGGTACTTCGAAAGATTTCTTATCCAGAGCCAGACTGGGAAGGCTGGCATGAGATGCTGCAAAAAAACACAGCCTCCGGCAATGCTTCTTATAGTACCGCCTACATGGACGTGATGCAGGAGATGATTGATTACGTAGATCGTGCCTGTGAGAGTGGCAGCTGGTACTTGGCGGACTTAAAATGCTTTGTACAGCATATGAGCGATCTGCTATCACGGGTGTTACGCGACAACAACGAGACATTTGAAGAGTTATTTGATTGGCAGGAATACAGCCATATGAGCTTTCTGGCTCGCCGCTCGGAACAAGGATGCAAGGAACTAATTGAGACGGTATGGAAAAAGATGGATCGCCAGCATCGCACAGAAGACAAGACCGAGGCTGTGATCGCCAAATTAAAGGCGTATATCGAAGAGAATCTGAGCGGCGAGCTGACACGATCTGTCCTCGCAGGGCAAGTGTATTTATCTGAGGATTACATCACCAGACTTTTTATCAAAGAAACAGGTATGACATTGCCAAACTATATCGCTGGACGGCGCATGGAGGCAGCGGCCAAACATCTTCGTGAATCGTCGGCTCCGATTAGCCGCATTGCGATGGAAGTTGGTTACAGCAATTTCTCCTATTTCAGCAAAACATTTCGTGATTATGCTGGCTGTACGCCAAATGAGTACCGCGCAAAGCACCGAAACTAAGCGCCACTTGGGTTTTCTACAACGCTTTTACATCTCATTTTGAGCTCATAAGCACTGTGTCATTAACAAAAAAACGACCAAATAATAAAATAACGATTTTTAACAAAAAAGATATCCGAAAAAGATATCTTTTTTTTGTTATTTCATATCAGAAAATTTGTAGAAGGAAAATTGTAAAAATTGTACTATAAAACCACAAACAAAGAGACGATAACTAGTAAAAAAGGAAGGAGAACAAAGACAAAATGAAAAAGGCTCAGTCAAAAAGCAGTAATCTCACCGTACTGCAAAAATTGAAACAAAGCAGTCAGCTATATCTGCTGATGCTTCCGTCGATTATCATTTTTCTGATCTTTACGTACTACCCAATGTACGGAGTCATCATTGCATTTAAGGATTTCAAACCGGCACTCGGTATCATGGGCAGCAAGTGGGTCGGCTTAAAGAATTTCGAGACATTCTTCAAGTCGTATCAGTTTACGACCACAATTAAAAATACAATTGTAATCAGCTTATATACAATTGCGGTTACATTTCCTCTGCCAATCATCATGGCGCTGATGGTCAACCAGATCCGCTCTAAGAAGTTTAAAAAGTTTTTGCAGGTTTCCACCTATCTGCCACACTTTATTTCCGTTGTTGTTATGTCTGGTATGATTATTTTGTTCCTGTCCCCAAGCAACGGAATCATCGCAAATCTGGTTGGACTGTTTGGCTTCAAGCTTCCAAACCTGATGGGTTCTGCATCCGCATTCCCACACATCTATGTGTGGACAGAAGCATGGCAGCATGTCGGTTGGGATTCCATACTCTACATCGCAACACTTTCTTCTGTTGACCCAAGCCTGTATGAGGCAGCTACGATGGACGGTGCAAACAAGTGGCACAAGATCTTAAACATCGACCTGCCATCCCTGATTCCGACGGCAACGGTTATGTTTATTCTGCGAATGGGAAGCGTCATGAGCGTTGGATTTGAGAAGGTTTATCTGTTACAGAATACGTTAAACAGCAGCGCGAGTGAGATCATTTCCACCTATGTTTACAAGATGGGTCTTGTCAGCAATCAGTACAGCTTATCCGCAGCGATCGGCCTGTTTAACAACATCATCAACCTGGTTCTTCTGGTAGTCGTAAATCAGATATCCCAAAAAGTCAGCGACACCTCATTAGTCTGACGGAAAGGGGAAAGCAATGAGTAAGGCAGCATACAAAACAGCAAAGAAAAATAAAATCAAGCGTTCAAGAGCCGACGTGATTTTTGATACAATCTTGTATATAATCGGAATTATTCTGATTGTAATCACCCTCTACCCGATGTACTTCATCGTAATCGCATCCATCAGCGATCCACAGCTGGTATCAAATGGCGAGATCATGTTTATCCCGAGAGGCGTCAGCTTAAAGGCATACAAGCAGCTCCTTAGCTACACAAGACTTTGGACCGGCTATCGAAACACAATCATTTACGTAATCCTTGGAACGATCATTACACTGGCAGTTAACATCCCGGCTTCCTATGCATTATCCAGAAAGAAGCTTTACGGAAAGAAGTTTTTTAACATGTTTTACCTGATCCCGATGTTTTTCACCGGTGGTCTGATTCCAACCTATATGGCAGTCAAGAGTGTTGGACTTCTTGATACGATGACCGTTATGGTACTGCCATTCTCCGTTGTCACCTACTACATCATTGTCGGACGTACCTTCTTCGAGAACAGTATCCCAGACGAATTGTGGGAGGCAGCACAGCTGGATGGCTGCGGTTACATATCCTTCTTCTTTAAGATTTGTCTGCCGCTCTCCAAGGCAATTATCGCTGTTATCGCATTGTGGGCAGCAGTTGGACAGTGGAACGGTTACTTTAATGCATTGATTTATTTAAGAAGTGAGGCACTTCAGCCACTTCAGATCGTAATTCGAAATATCTTAATCAGCAATCAGACGATCAGCTCCATGATGACTGGCTCAGCAGCAGTCGAGGCAAAGCAGATGGCTGATCTGATCAAGTACGCAGTAATTGTGGTATCTTCTGCACCGATTATGTGCATGTACCCATTTGTACAGAAATATTTCAATCAGGGCGTTATGCTCGGTGCTGTTAAGGGCTGATGTAAGGCAAACAAAAATGAAATTAATAAAGCTCGAATAAAACCTGTAAGAATAAGGCAAATGAGTGGCAGGATAAACGAGTAAATAAAAAATCAATTATAAAATAAAACAAACAAAAAGGAGATCAAAACTATGAGAAGAAACATGAACAAAAATTGGAAAGCAACCGCTGGCATCCTTCTTGCACAGGCAACTATGATCGGAACGATCGCGGCACCATCGATCACCGCACTTGCAGACGAGGGTGACGCAAAGCAGTTTACCGTAGCGACTGTTCGCTGGACCGATGCCTGGCCGAATGACTTCTTAAAGGAAGGCGTTATGGCAGAGATGGAAGAGAAGGCGGGCGTAGACCTTGACTGGCAGATCTACTACAACTCCGATTGGATCGAGCAGAAGTCCCTTCTTCTTGCTTCTGGTGAGCTGCCAGATGCCTTTGTGGGAAGTATCTGTCTGAATTCCTCTGATATGGCACAGAATAAAGATTACTTTATTGACCTGACGCCATACATCAACGAAGAAACTATGCCAAACCTGACAAAAGCAATGGAAGAGTGCCCAGAGCTTCGCGCAGTCTGCACCGACCGTGATGGAAAGATCTATTCCCTCCCGAAGAAGCTTCCGCTTCGTCCGGTTGTATGTGGCAACGGTTTGTACATCAATCAGGACTGGCTGGACAATCTTGGCTTAGAGGCACCAAAGACACTTGATGAGTTGACCGATGTGCTTCTTGCATTTGCAAAGGAAGATGCAGATGGCGATGGCGATCCAACAAATGAGATTGGATTGACCAACAATGCAGGAACCAACCTTCAGGCAGATTGTCAGCACATCCTTTCCGTATGGGGCTGCATGGTAAGCCGCAATACCAACTATATGGGACTGAATAACGATGGTGAGGCTGTATTTGTTCCAGCACAAGAAAACTATAAGCAGGCCGTTGAGTGGATGCATATGCTGTGGGAAAATGGCGTGCTTGATCCAGAATATTTTACGCAGGATACCTCATCTGTTACTGCAAAGCTTCAGGCACAGGGCGGCTCCAAGGTTGGCATTATCTCCGCATGGACTGCTGACTCTGAGGCAGGACAGAATGCAAGTCAGTATTCGGTAATGGAGGCAGTTGAGGGTTACAATGGTATTCATTATGTAGAGTCTGCCACCGCATCCCTTGATATCACTGACAGAGAACTTGTTATTACAACTGCATGCGAGGATCCAGAAGCACTGTTAAAGTGGGCAGATGGTTTCTACGATGATCTTGTTTCTTTACAGACTTTCTACGGCTCTTTAGGCGTTACTGTTACCGCAAATGATGACGGAACTTATAGCGTTCATTCTACTGATGATGAGACTTCACTTGATACCGCAGCATGGTCCAATTCGTTAAGAGATTTCGGTCCGAAGTATATGAACCCAGATTTTTATGACAAGGTTATCATCCCGGATGATGTATCCGATGGAACAAAGCTGAAGGAAGATGAAGTAAACGCAAAGTATGTTACCACCGATAAGAATACGGGAATGCCAACTCTTCAGTACACCGAGGATGAGTTAAATCGTATCACCGCAATCGGAACGGATGTCTACAGCTATGTTGAGGCAATGTATGCACACTGGGTAGTAGACGGTGGTGTTGAGGACGAGTGGGATTCCTACATCGAGCAGTTAAATGCAATGGGTCTGGAGGAGATGGTATCCTTACAGCAGGGTGCATATGCGGCTTATCTTGAGAGTATGGAGTGATATGTATACGCAACTTGTCTCAGGACCATTTATGTAACGAAGATTTCCTGATAGACATCTAAAATAAAATAGACTACAATAAAGGCAGACAGATTTTCTGGATGCTTTTATTGTAGACGTGATAAAGGAGGGGAGCCAATGCAGATTAAGGTAAAGCAGTTCAGTTTAAGAAAGATCGTTTTTTCAATTCTTTTAATCGTAATGCTTTTGTTATCTTGTCTGGGAGGAACACTCCTTGTCAGCGCTCACCAGAACAGAAAATTGGTAAATCGGTATGTATCTGAGACAGTGGAGTTATATGCCGGACAGCTGCGAAAAGAAATTGATGTAATGCGTGTAGAGTTGATCAACATGCTTGAGTCAAATGAGGCGTCAAACGAATTGCCAGATGTGTTTGATTCTGGAAGCTCAAATGCAATTCAGACACTTAAAAAAATCTCAGAACAGCTTCGTATTCAAGCGATCTGGCATGATTCAGTATATGGTTATTATGAATATATTGGCACATCAGATGCGTTAATTACTAGTACAGCGACAAAATTTTCGGATAGCGTAAAAACTCCAGTTGAACGCTTTTTGATGGACTATTTTTCTGGGCATATGACAGGACGCCAGCACTCTCTTTATCACGACTTTGTTGAAATCGAAGATCAGACGTATCTACTAACATGGTATATGAATGGAACAAAGGTAGCAGGAAATTTGATTCCATTGGAGCGCATTTTTACAGACCTTGAAGAGTGTACGAAAGGCTACACAATCTTACCATACATATTCGATGTTGATGATGAAACCAATATTTTTCCTCAGGATGTAAGTGATGAGGAGATCGAAGAATTTAAGCAGGGAACCGTAAAACAGGCCAATATCTATCGTTATACGATTGGCGGCCTTGGAGAACTATGTATTTATGTAGTTCCAGGAAATGGCGTACTTCAGATCGTGAGCAGATGGGAGTGGGTTCTGATTATACTATTAACTTTCTGTATTTTGGTTAGTGGCATAATCGTGATGATCTATATCCGCCATATTTTATTTCCACTCCAAAGCTTCGTTAACAGCCTGGATGAACTTGATACTGATACCTACTTACATGATAATTCTGCCAATAACCTCTTAGAGCTTGAGAGTGCAAACGAGCAGTTTCGTAATCTAATTCGCAAGATTCAGTCGTTGAAGATTACCATTTATGAGAAAGAATTAAATGAAAAGCAAATCGAGCTCGAATTTGCGCAGGAGCAGATTCGGCCACACTTTTTCCTGAACTGTATCAGTTTAATCCATGGAATTGCGGATAATAAGGGCGAAACAGATATCGTTACAATTACCTCAATCCTGTCCGATTACATTCGTTATATCTACAAAGGTTCACAGGTACTGCGCCCGCTCCGTGAGGAAATTACCCACGTGAACAACTATATCAGCATCCAACGTTTCCGCTACGGTGAAGAATATTTCCAGTTTGACTGTATGGTAGATGAGGGACTTGAGGATATTGAGATTCCAGTACTCTTATTACAGACTTTAGTGGAAAACTCCTTCTCCCACGGCCTCACACCGGAACGAAAAGGTGAGATCTCATTATTCATTACGAAGGAAACCCACAACGATATTGAATGTCTGTATATATGTGTATCCGACAATGGCAAAGGTTTCTCATCAGAAATCCTTGAAAAAATAGAGAACGATGGTGAAATCTACTATAACAATCGCCGTCATGTCGGTCTCCAAAACATCAAAAAACGTCTGAAGCTAATCTACGGCGAACAGGCGGCATTCCATCTATCCAATATGGATGAAGATTTTGGGGCGATCTCAGAGGTGTGGATTCCACTGAAAGATAAGTAAAGTATAGGAAAATGAGCACAACACAGCAGGATCGTGTCATAAATTGGAACAATATTGCAAGAAA
The DNA here is from genome assembly GCA_963605535.1 of Wujia chipingensis. GTDB lineage: Bacteria > Bacillota > Clostridia > Lachnospirales > Lachnospiraceae > Anthropogastromicrobium > Anthropogastromicrobium chipingensis_A. Next base: position 7,003 of record CAVCXB010000016.1, on the reverse strand, counting down.
TATGTAGAATTATGCTGTATACTAAAACAAAATACAGAATAACAGAGTAGTGAATAAAAAAATCGAAATCAAAGTCGAATAAGAAAAAAACTAGGGAGGTTATAAAACATGAGCGCAAAAACAGCAATAGTACAGGGCAAGCACTATCGTTTCACCATCTTAACACCGAGCATGATCCGCATGGAATATAGCGAAAAAGGTGTATTTGTGGATAAGAAAACCCAGATGGTAGTAAATCGAACCTTTGACGTGCCAGAATACACCGTGAACGAAAAAAACGGCGAGCTGATCATCGAGACCGACAAGGCAAGACTCGTCTACACCGGCGGCAAATTCGCTGGAAATAACCTACGTGTCGAGCTGAAAAACCAGATGGTGGCATTCACCTCCGTCTGGCATTACGGCGATAAAGGCCATAACTTAAAGGGAACCACCCGAACACTCGACGAGGAAAACGGTGCGATCCCATTACAGGACGGCCTGTTTTCAATGGAAGGCTGGGCTGTAATCTCCGATAAGGGTTCCATGCTCCTCACGGACGATGGCTGGATCGAGACCCGCGAAGACATTGAGGCAGAGGATCTCTATTTCTTTGGCTATGGCACCGATTATTTAGGCTGTCTGAAGGACTACTACAAGCTGACCGGCGCCACTCCGATTCTTCCAAAGTATGCGCTCGGAAACTGGTGGAGCCGCTATTATAAGTACACCGAGAAGTCCTACCTGGAGCTGATGGATCGTTTCGAGAAAGAAGACATTCCATTTACCGTTGGCGTTATCGACATGGATTGGCATGTGACCAACATTGATCCAAAGTATGGAACCGGTTGGACAGGCTACACCTGGAACCGTGACTATTTCCCAGATCCAAAGCGCTTCACCGATAACCTTCACAACAGAGGCATGAAGGTAACGTTAAACGATCACCCGGCAGACGGTGTGCGCGCCTTCGAAGAGCTTTACCCAGAGTTTGCTGAGTACATGGGCGTTGATCAGGAAAAGGGCGAGCCAATCTTAATCGACTTTACGAATCGAAAGTTACTTGAAGGCTATTTTAAATATGTTTACGAAAAGCTGGAGCAAAACACAGGTGTTGATTTCTGGTGGATCGACTGGCAGCAGGGCACCAATACCGCGATTCCGGGGTTAGACCCGCTGTGGATGCTCAACCATTATCATACACTGCACAGCCAGAAAAAGGATGGCAAGGGTCTGATTTTCTCACGCTATGCAGGACCAGGAAGTCATCGCTATCCGGTTGGATTCTCCGGTGACACGGTAATCACATGGGAATCCTTAGACTTCCAGCCGTACTTCACCGCGACAGCATCAAACATCGGCTATGGCTGGTGGAGCCATGATATCGGCGGTCACATGATGGGCTATAAGAACGATGAACTGGCTCTTCGCTGGTTACAGCTTGGCGTATTCTCACCGATCATGCGTCTTCATAGCTCCTGCAGCGAGTTTAACGGCAAGGAGCCGTGGCGTTACCGCAAAGAAGTAGAATTGATCATGGACAAGTTCCTTCGCCTGCGTCATCAGATGATCCCGTATCTGCACACCTTAAACCGCAAGGCAAGTGAGGAGGGCGTTCCGATCATCCAGCCGATGTATTATCAGAATCCGGGCAAGTGGGATGCCTTTAAGGTAAAGAACGAATATTATTTCGGTGAGAATCTGATTGTCAATCCAATCACACAGCCGATGAGTGCAGCCACCCGAATGGGCAAGGTAATGACATGGCTTCCAGAGGGAATCTGGATTGATCTGTTTACTGGAATGGTTTATAATGGAGATCGAAAGATCGAGCTGTACCGCTCACTGGACAGCATTCCAGTGCTCGCAAAGGCCGGCAGCATCCTGACACTGGATGCGCGAACCACAGGCAATAAGATCGACAACCCAGAAACACTTAAGGTTCTGGTATTTGCCGGGGCAGATGGAAGCTTCCGTTTGGACGAGGAGGCAACGGATGATTGTTGGTGCTCTACCACATTTGAGTATCAGTGGGGTGATGAGGCTGTTCTTACAATCACACCAGATCAGACAAAGAGAGAAGGCATGCCAAGCGAGCGCGCTTATGAGCTTGTATTTGCAGGTACGGCACCGGGCATGACTGCACAGTTAAAGGCAGCAGATGGCACCTATCAGCCGCTTGAGGCTGTCTATGATAGTGAGAAACAGTGCACCACAGTCGCGCTTCCAATGCAGAATATTGAAAATAAGATCACGATTGTAACATATAATACTTCTGTTGCAGACAATCGCCCAGTGGAGCGCATCTTTGATCTGTTAAATCGCTCTGAGATGGACTTTGGCTTAAAGGAGCAGATCTATGCAATTGCACAGAAGAAGGGCGTAAGAAACGATGCGTATCTGCTCGATCAGCTCACGCTACTTGATGCACCAGAAGATGTATTTGGTGCAGTAAAGGAAATCCTGACCGCACTGGACTAAGAAGAAATAAAAAAATAAGAGAGCAAGAGAAAGAGGTTACAAAGCATATGAACGAAAAATGGTGGAAAAATGCGGTAGTATATCAGATCTATCCGCGCAGCTTTAAGGATTCAAATGGAGATGGAATCGGTGATTTACAGGGTATCTACGAGAAGCTCGATTATCTGGCAGAGCTTGGCATTGATGTCATCTGGATGTCTCCGGTATACAAGTCTCCAAATGATGACAATGGATACGACATCAGCGATTATCAGGACATTATGGACGATTTTGGAACCATGGAGGATTTCGATCGCGTGCTGGAGAAGGCACATCGCTTAAACATTAAGATCATGATGGACCTTGTTGTCAATCATACTTCTGATGAGCATAAGTGGTTTATCGAGAGCAAGAAAAGCAAGGACAATCCGTACCACGATTATTACATGTGGGCAGACCCGGACAAGAATGGCAATCCGCCAAACCGCTGGGAGTCCTGCTTTAGCGGTTCCGCATGGGAGTATGTAGAGTCCGTAGGTCAGTTCTATTTGCACTCCTTCTCACGCAAGCAGCCAGATTTAAATTGGGATAATCCAAAGGTGCGTGAAGAAGTCTTCAAGATGATGACCTGGTGGTGTGAGAAGGGAATCGACGGCTTCCGTATGGACGTAATCAGTATGATTTCCAAGTATCCGGGTCTGCCGGACGGACCGGAGAACGGAAATGGCTACACGGGAAATACCAGCTGTGACGGCCCGAATATCCACAAATATCTGCGAGAGATGAACGAAAAGGTTCTGTCAAAGTATCGTCTGATTACTGTTGGTGAGTGCCCAGGTGTCAATGCCGAGCAGGCAAAGAAGTATGCGAATATCGACGGCAGCGAGCTTGATATGATCTTCCAGTTTGAGCATGTTTCCAGCAGTGCGCTCACACCGAACCATCATGGAAAGTGGGACGGCAAGGCAATGACCATGCCAGAGCTGCGCGCAAACTTTACAAAGTGGCAGAAGGACTTAGAGGGATGCGCATGGAACAGCCTCTTCCAGTCCAACCACGATCAGCCAAGATGTGTTTCCCGTTTTGGAAACGACAGCGATGCGTATCGTGAGCTGTCCGCAAAGATGCTCGCAACCATCATTCATTTCCAGAAGGGTACACCGTATGTATATCAGGGCGAAGAACTTGGTATGACAAATGCTTATATGGATGATATTTCCGATTATCGCGATATCGAGAGCTTAAATGCCTACAAAGATTTGACTGAGAATGCGCATATCCCAGCCGATGTTGTCATGGGCTATTTAAAGGAGATCGGAAGAGACAACGCGCGTACTCCGATGCAGTGGGACACCTCTGCAAATGGCGGATTTACGACAGGTACGCCGTGGTTACAGGTAAATAAAAACTACAAGACAATTAACGCAGCCGCACAGGTAAACGATCCAGATTCCGTTTTTGCGTATTATAAGAAGCTGATTGCACTTCGTCACACAAACGATGTCATGGTAAACGGCGTGTATGACGTATTGATTCCAGATCATCCGCAGATTTACGCTTATACCAGAACCCTTGGCGAGAAGCAGCTGCTTGTACTGTGCAACGATTGCGATGAAAGTATTGCCATTCCAGCAGAGATTCAGGAAAAGATTCGTGCTGCAAAGGGCATTCTGATTCAGAACTATAAGGATACAGAAGAGGGCACACTCAGACCATACGAGGCTGTCGTATATGAGATCGGATAATCAAAATTTTGCTGATGATAAAAGCAACGCAGATGCAAAAACGATGAATTCGATAAATTCAATAAATTCAATAGCAACAAATCAAAAAATGGGATCTATGAAATCAACCGCCGCAGAAAAATATGCGGATATCATAGATCTTCCACATCACGTTTCCAAGCGCCATCCCCGGATGGCGCTTTCCGACCGTGCGGCACAATTTGGCTCCTACGCGGCACTTCGCGGATATAGTACAGCGGTGAAGGAAACCGTGGAAGAGTCCATACGTCAGACGGAACATTACATCGAAACGGAGCAGTATGATGACGAATAATCAACTTGGCGCTTTATCTGGAAACTCATTTGAAAATTCATCTGGAATTCTATCTGAAAATTCACCTGAGAAGTCATCTGAGAATTTATCTGGCAATTCCTCTGGAAATCGCACCTACCTGTGCATCGACTTAAAATCCTTCTTTGCATCGGTCGAGTGCGCAGAACGCGGTCTCGACCCGCTTCGCACCAATCTCGTCGTGGCGGATGCCGCGCTCACCGAAAAAACCATCTGCCTTGCAGTATCTCCCTCGTTAAAGAAATACGGAATCGGAGGGCGTGCAAGGCTTTTTGAGGTTGTGCAGATGGTTCGTCAGGCAAATGCCAAACGTATTTATCAGGCACCAAACCGTCATTTTTCGGGTTCATCGAGCAATGCAGATGAGCTTGCCGCACACCCAGAATATCAGATTGACTATATTGTTGCGCCGCCGCGCATGGCAACGTATATGGCGTACAGCACAAAGATTTATCAGATTTATTTAAAGTATGTTGCACCGGAGGATCTTCATGCCTACTCGGTCGATGAGGTATTTGTCGAGATCACGCAGTATCTTCCGCTGACGGGCCTAAGTGCCTACGAGTTTGCCAGCCGGATGATACGCGATGTCCTCGCAACAACTGGCATCACGGCGACAGCCGGAATCGGGACAAATCTTTATCTGGCAAAAATTGCGATGGATATCGGCGCAAAGCACATCCCGGCAGATCGAGACGGCGTGCGCATCGCACAGCTCGATGAGATGAGTTATCGCCGACAACTCTGGGATCATCGGCCCCTCACCGATTTCTGGCGCGTTGGTTCGCAGACCGCCAAAAAGTTGGAGCAAAATGGTATGTTTACGATGGGTGATGTGGCAAGATGCTCCGTCGGGACGGCAAATCAGTTTCACAACGAAGAACTATTATACCGTCTGTTTGGCATCAACGCCGAGCTTTTGATTGACCATGCATGGGGCTGGGAGCCTTGCACGCTTGCAGAGATTAAGGCGTACCGTCCGCAGTCAAGCAGCCTCGAAAATGGTCAGGTGCTGCACTGCCCATACACGGCAGAAAAGACGCGCCTAATCGTAAAAGAGATGACTGATCAGCTATTATTGCAGCTTGTCGATAAAGGTCTTGTCACCGATCAGATGGTACTCACAATCGGTTACGATATTGAAAATCTCACCGATCCCAAGCGGCGAGAGCGCTATCGCGGACCCGTTGTCACCGACCGCTACGGCCGACAGATCCCGAAAAGTGCGCATGGCTCCACCAATCTTGGGCGGTTTACCTCATCGTCCAAGCTGGCAACCGAGGCTGTCTTAAAGCTCTATGATGAAATCATGGATACCAATCTTCTTGTGAGACGTCTTAGCCTTACGGCAAACCATGTCGTGCCAGAAGGGTCAGAGTCTACCCAGAAAAAGCCGCAGCAGCTTGATCTTTTTACCGATTACGAGGCACTTGAAAAAAAGGAACAAGAAGAAAATGCGGCGCTCGAAAAAGAAAAGAAGATGCAGCAGGCGATGCTTCAGATTAAGAAAAAATTTGGAAAGAATGCGATTCTAAAGGGCATGAATCTGCTTGACGGCGCGACCGCGCGGGAGCGAAACGAGCAGATCGGCGGGCATAAGGCAAAGTAGATATTCGGTTACTAGTGACGATTGTTCATGGTGTGTGAATTGACAGAAAAGCAGTTGGATTTTCTATTGTTAACGTGATATACTGTACGATATATTATGCAAACAATGAAAAGAAAAACGAAAAAACGTTTTGGAATAATAAAGGAGAAAAAATTTGATGCTAGATTATGTAATTTCACAGACTGCGACTTTTCTTGAGGCTATGCCCAAGGAAGAACGGAAGAAAAAAGGTCAGTTTTTTACGTCTCGGGAAACCGCAGAATATATGGCCTCTCTTTTTACGATTGAAGGAGTTTCTGGTAATGTTAGCATCTTAGATCCGGGTACAGGTATCTTGGGAACAGCATTGGTAGAACGTTTGAAAAATGTTTCAGAAATCACGAAGATTACGTTGACCTGTTACGAAACAGATGTGGATGTTTTACCAGTACTTCGCAATAATATGGAATATATCAAACAGCACTGCGAAAAGGAGTTTGAATATTGTATTTTAAATGAGGATTATCTGCTTTCTCAGGCGGCTGAATTTGAGGGGACTGCTTTGGCAGGGAAGCATTTGAAAAGGTATGATTTTATTATCGGAAATCCGCCATATTTGCGTGTGGTGAAAAATCATGCGGCTGCGGTAGCCATGCCGTCAGTTGTCCATGGAGCACCGAATCTGTACTTTTTATTTGCAGCTATGTCCGTATTTAATTTGAAAAATAAGGCGGAAATGGTTTATGGGGCCGCGTTAAACATTCGTTTCTGTTGCGTATAAAATTTCCTGTTTTCCACATACTACCCATACAACGCAAAATATGGAAGTAAACTATAAAAATATAGAAAGCTTCCTGTATACTTTAAATAGGTCAAGAGATTGACGAAAAAAATACCTCA
>CAVCXB010000015.1:0-33031 GCA_963605535.1 Wujia chipingensis | reverse complement strand
TAATGTCAGAACTGCCACAAAATTAGTTGAAACAAGCTTAACTAAATGACATTGATTTTTTGTCTGTGTATGACTACCAGATGGAAGTGTTGACTGTGTACTTGCATTATGATTACGCTCCTTTGTACCTTGTGGTACAGCATTTACAGACGCAGTGTGTCCAATTCGGACACGCTCCGATGCGTTCATTATCGGTGCTGCTTCTTGTTGTTCTGTATCAGCAGCCATTGAACTTACTCCACCTTCCGGTTCTAAATTACTGCTTTCTGCCAGTTCATTTGCTGAACTTACTCCGCCTTCCGGTTCTGCACTGCCACTTGATACATCTGCCATGCTTTCCGACTGAATAGTTGGCTCATCATTTTCTCTGGCAAAATCACTTAAACGATCCTGTCCAACTGTTGAACTATCTGTCTGTCCATTTGCCTGCGTTTTTGAAATTCCACCCAGCGGTTCCTTTCCTGTTCGCCCAGATGAATCTGCTTTTTGTTCCGGTTTTTTACCGCTTTCAGCAGGACTGCTTTGTCCATTTTTCTGTGCTTGTGCTTGCATACCTGTCGGTCCACTTACAATACTTCCCATCATTGCTGCATTTCCATCCGAAGCTGAATTTACGAATGACGCAGTATTTCCTGTCTGTCCATCTGACGTAATCGCTCCACCAGAATTATTTGCAAAACTTTCTGTTCCTGTACTGGATGCACTTGCCGCACCCGATGATTGGCTTTTCCGCATTCCTGAGAATTTACTGTTAGTACCAGAAGTTTGCGAAGCTGCTCCACCTTCTGGCTTTTGCCCAGCTTGCTCTGCCTGCTGCGCACCTCCCGGCGGTTCCTTTCTTCCAACAGTTGCAGCAGAACCTCCCAGATTTCCAACACCTCCCGGTGGTTGCTGTGTATTGACTCCATTTCCTGTTGCTGTCTGCATTCTGTTCTGCTGGGCTTTTCCACCTGGATTCAGCATACTATTTCCTGCCTTCTTTGCCGCACCTGCAGCAGTTTTTGCCAATTCGCCTCCTTTCCTTGCCGCTCCTAACCCAGACTGCATCAGATGCATTGCCCCCATGGTTTTCATCATGCCGTCTTTCATTCCGACGTCGATTCCACACACGCGCTCTACGATATCTGGGCCGTCAATCATCGCAATACCTCCAAACGCAATCAGCAAAACTCGAACAAAGTTATTACCATACTGACTCGCTACCCAGATCTCAAATTCTCGCCAAATAGCAAAGCCCCAGATCATAATTGAAATACTCCAAAATAGATTCAACAGGTATTGCAAAACCTGTTTTGTTTTCTCACCCGATACCACATCACCGGATAATATGTATGCCAGAATTTCTCCATAGATCATATCCCAAATCAAGCGACATAAACGATATGATGCAAAAATCAATACCAGAGAATTAACAATTAACTCACCGATAATCGCCATGAAATGAATGGAATACCGATAATACAATGGTGTGAGAAGTCCAAAGAATCCTTTTTTTATTTCTTTGTAGGATACTTGTCCGCTTGACGCATCAACAACCATATAATATTTGAATACCTTATCCGTTTTTTTCTCCACCTGTTCGTTTGGATCTATATAATTGACGGTTTCACCAGAAAGACAGTTTGGTGATAAGAAATTCCATCCGTTATTTTTCTGATACAGCAGATCTGTAACATTGCTGATGACGGTTGTATCGGCAACACTGTTCCCATCAGACATAAAAGCAGTCTGCTCAATTTGAAGCAGTTGTGCGCCAAGACGCACTCCACCCGGAAGCAGCATCACAACCGCAATGGTAATGATCAAGTTTTTCAAAAGCGGGGGTCCATGCTCCGAGAACAAAAAGATGGTTCCTGCTGCCAAGATCGTTACAACAAAAAGACTGTACCAAATCGGGTAAAACTCGCCAACCTTCGTAGCAAACACTTGTGTGAAATCGAGTGCTTGAAATACCGCCTCCCACAAGCCTTGACACAAGTCGCAAACACTGTGCAGCAGCTTAATAATTTCCCAGCCTATCCAACGAATCACGTTGGATGCCACATCGCTCTGCTCAAAATACTCAGCATAGTTATATAGGATATCCTTATAATCCATGTATTCTTTTTTCTCCTTTCCCGTGTCCGAATCGGACACGCTTTTTTATCCTACTTTCAAATTTTCCCTTAACCAAGATAACAAATCACATTTATCCTTCAATGAAATGGATTCGCTAATCACTGCCCGAAGCAAAAGCTCTCCAGCTGTGCTTTCACGGAAAAGTAATTGTTCAAATAATGCATCACATTCTCCCAACTTTTTACAAAAAGCTGCAAATTGCTTTTCGCTAGTCGTGGATGATGCTTTTCCCATTGGAAATGGAGTTATTTTTGTATCCCACTGATACCACTGCTTCTCTGCCAATTCCTTCAGCTGTTCTTCCATCTGCTGATGCATTTCATATGCTGCGTCAAGCTCATCTTCCGGTGCAGCACCTCTTTCCATCTGCTTGATCTCTTTGGTAAGTTCTTCGATCTGTTTCGGTAACTGGGCATATTGTGCCGCCTCAAAGCTGATATCATAATTGTACATCATCTCATCTGCCCGTACTGTTTTCAGAGTTGGCAAATGCAGTGTTTCTTCCGATACGGTATCTGCATCTGGAAAGGAATCCTGCAAATACTGATAACGGTATAAAAAGGCACGATCTTCTTTTCTTGAATTGAAAATTGGGCGCGGTTTGATTTGGTTTCCTTTCAAATCTCGACGATACATGGTTCGCAGCACTACATTCTCGCCTTCCTCCAAATCCATCAACTCACGAGGATTAAGTAATGGACGCTCTTCTAATGTTTCTGTATAGCTCTTATTCAACGCGAATCTTGTTCCCACTCGATTCACGTTGGTGATTGTTTTTGAACCAAGGAGTGATGAAAACAGCTTTGCAGTCTCTTCCTCACTCGTTTGTAAATAGACCTGATTACCGCAGTTTCCTTTGATAATTTTTGCCGCTTCGCCATATTTCAGTGTCAGCTGCGCATCTGTCTGAATGATAAGGTTAAATACCATATTCAAACCTAAGCAGATGGAAAGTTTTGAGTCTAAGTTTTCAATCGGTGGGAACTGTGCTACCTCATCCAAATGGAAAATAATTCGTCTGGTACATTTACCGGATGGGCTTTGCACACATGCTCTTGCATTTGCCTGATACAACTGGTCAATCATGGAAATGGCGATTGCATCCTTTGATCGATCATAAAAAGGTACTTGAAGAAAAAGCGCAATCGGCTTTTTCCCAAAGCCAAGTTCTTCCGGGGAAAAGGTGCTTTCTCGTGTCAGCTGTTCCATACCACCAAACGTATATTGACTCAACTTTGTAAGCATTTGGCTAAAAATACTGCCCTTCGTTTTGTCACCAGATACGTTAATACTGCTATATACCGCACGCGCACGGTCAAAACGTCCGCGAAGATCAAAATATTCATCCAGCTTTGTTTTATTCTTTCCTGCTGTTTCTCCTGCTAAATTTGTAAACATGTTCATTACAGAAGCCATGTTGTTTTTTCGCGCATTTGTTTCCTGTACTTCAAACGGAATATCTGGGATTGCTGCGGATAATGTAACGCACTCTGCAAACGATTTTTCCTTCTGTAGCTGCATATATGCCTGATCTGCCTTTTCTTTTCCTGCCATATCAAGCTGCTCATATGCCTGCCGCTTCGTAAGGTACTGCATCGCCAGCTTTGCATTTTCTCTCTTATCCTGTCTCAAGCAATCAACAGTATGTGCCATAATCGTTGCCACTAACGCACTGGTCGCGTTTGAAAGAAAAAAGTCAGAATTATCATCACTCTTTCCCCCAGCACTTGCGAAATGTGGATACGCAAATGCTTTACATAACAGCTCTGCATCGGAATCCCTACCTTCCTGATAGTAACGTGTAATTAAGTACAAAGGATTATATCCCACTCCACGCATCGGATTTTCCAAATTGATGGACATTACTTCGTACCCACGATCCTGAAATGCTTTTGTACACATTTTGCGTAAATCAAATTTCATGTCCAATATGACTAATGACGGTTGCTTCTCGCTTCTGCTGTAGCTGTCCAACATACGCAGCGAAAAAACCTCTCCTTTTCCGGCTCTGGTAATCGCCAAAATCAGTGCATTCGTTGCACTCTCATCCAAATACATAGAACCATCCTTACTCGCTACAGGCAAACCGCCATTTCCTGGAATCCGCTTGATACTGCCATCTGGATTCTCTTCTGGGATTTCGGCTACCGCCGGATACTGCTCTTTGATTTCTTCCATCGTCGTAAAACGGCTGGTTCCCTTCTGCCCAGCCTCCAAACTACGAAAAGCATTGCGAAACCGATATAGGTTCAATATTGCTACTGCAACTGCTATAATAATTGCCAAAATATACACTGGAGTCAAAATTGGATAAAAAGTCGTTAGGCAGTTCCAAGAAAAACAGTCTGCCAGATGCCCCTTGCAAAATCGAATAAATGTGTTGATCAGCACATGCAGTACAACAAGCAGTAGAAACTCTGCTGCAAGCGTCAATCCCAGAATCCATTGTGGCTTTTCCAGAAGCACGTTGCTTTTCAACATTCGATCTGGTTCATTCATTTGATCCTTCCATTCTCGTCTTTTCCCCTGTTTCTGCTGTTTTTTCTGCTGCATTCTGTTCACTCCTTCCTCGTAATAACGGTTGCTCCTGCTGCAATTCCTGCTATAAATCTGGTGCTTGTTGCCATTCCGATTACAATCACAGCAAATAGTATTCTTATAAAATCCATTTCCCTTTAAGAAGGTATGCAGCTTAGATTGGCATACCTTCTTTTCTCCTTTCGCAGTGGTCAGAATGTCAGTGATGCACCCGCGCTTGCAGCGATATTAAATGCAGACATAATGATTGCAGTTCCAAGAATAATGTATGGAACCTGCTTTCTGCCTCTGGCTTTTGTTTCATCATCGCCAATTAAAAACTTGCTTCCAAGAATCAGTAATGCAATTCCAATCAGCACTGCATTTCCTGCTGTTTGATATTCTTTTGCCAATGTCGAAATCGCTGTAAAAAAACTGGTTAATGATCCCATAGTTAATTTTCTCCTTTTCGTTTGTTTTCTTTTTTTGTATTAATCCACGCTCTCGGCTTCGGACGGAATTTAGCTAATAAGCCAATCATAATTAAGCCCAATACTACGCTTCCTGTTTCCAAAAACAGCAATACCAGATCCTGCCACGGCATTCCTGCAATCGTTTTGTTTGTGTCCGAATCGGACACGCTTTCCGCTTGAGTCTGCTCTGATACTGTTTCAGTAGTCTGTGTCACAAGTTCCGCTTCTGTCTCTGCCACCGTACTTTCTGGTTTGGACAAAATTTCCTCATAGGTTACGTTTGCCGTAATCAAATAGCCCGTAACATCGGACATATAACGACTGGTATATCGCACCATCGGAAGATCTGCCTCGGTTACCTCACCAGAAAACCACGCACGGGAACGCTTAATCATTCGGTTTCCAGTTGCTTTTACGGACCTCCACCTGCTGCCATCTTCCTCCTGCCATCCCTCACTGTCCCATGCAACAGACGTGATCTGGTTAAACGTTTCATCCAAATTTAATGATTGCAAAATCTTACTTTCACAGCCATCAAACCATGGATTATCATCGGAAACTGCCGGAAAACTTTCATCACCGACTTCAAACACCCACTGACTTGTTTCATCATTCCAACGATATTTAACCCATTGCTCTAATCCGCCTTCCCACCAGTCTGCTCCATCATCTTGCCGATCAGTTCGTGGAATATTGCCATAAATTGTTTCTCCAGTTACATCATCCGTTGATTCAATATCAATCGATTCCGGGACTTCCTGTCCATCCAAATAAGTACGATCAACTGATACCGTCTTGCTTCGCTCACTTTTTGTCCACTCTTCTTTGGTCGTATCCACGAGTGTGTAATGCAGTCCATCTACTTCAATTTCCTGTTCCGGTGTGTATTCTGCATATGCCCATAGGTCTACGCTACTCTTTTGATATTCTTTTGTAAGCTCTGTAATCTGGTATTGCACATCTTTCAACTGATAGAATGTTCCGGATTTCTCAATCTGTTCAGGAAATGCGTGGGCATCCTGCGTATCTGCAAGATATGTATACGTCTCCTGCCAGATTGCTGGTAGCGTAAGATCATTGTCCTGTGCAGATGTTTCTGGTGTGTTCGTTTCGGACACACTCTGCATTTCTTCTACATTTGCATCCGATGTCAGTACAACAGAGACCGTGTCCGAAACGGACACGGTCTCTGTTGCATTCTCTGCATAGGTTGGTGATGCTGCTGCCAACATCAATCCGCAGAGCATGATAAGTTTTTTTCTCTGTTTCAAGTGTTCTCTTCTCCCCTTCCTGTGTCCGAATCGGACACAAAATAATTTTCATTCAAGCATCTGTTTTCTCTGACGGACAGCATACACATGATACCAATACCTGCAAATGTGCCTGCCAGAAAAAACAGAGCACAGCCAATCACTAACGAGCTGATACTAATTGTCATTCTCCTTTCCATGTGGATCTGGAATCGGATCTCCATCTATATATGTTCCGCACACGATTGTTCGATCAAAGCTGTTCGGCACACAGGTAGAAAACGCTATTACGTGTCCATATTCCTTCAATTTCACACTGTCTCCCTGCATACTATTTCTTACTTGCAACTCGCTTTGCCACTTTGAAAAGTCCTCTCCCCAACGATCAAAAGATCGTTGAAAAACGTCTGCCGATCGGTGGCACTGAAAAATCGAAAAAATTTGATACCGATAATTTTCATCTGGTGTCAAAATCCAAAAATATGGTTCTTCTTCGTACAATTTTTGTTCCTTCAGCAATACAAGATCCGACAGCATGGAACCATCCCGAACGTTATGTCCATAAATGATCGAATACGGCGATGAAAAATCGGATGCCATCCGGTAATCCATGAAAATGCTGCCTGCTTTGGAATCATCACTGGATAAATCATATGTGCGGTGTACATAATACTCATTATCATTTGCCTGCAAAATGGGGTAAGATATTTGCGGCAATCCGGTAAAGTATACCCAGCCAATGATGTCACGATTGATTTCTTTTAGTGCTGCCCAGTCTACATTGAACGGAGACTCATCTTTTTCCTTTTTTGTTTGCTTTCTTTTCGTGTCCGTTTCGGACATAGATTCTTCTGTTGATCGCTCTGGTTGGTCTGACTCATCCGTCGTCTGTAAAACTGCCTCGCGAAGATCTCCATACAGTTTCTGATCATCCTGATATTCTTGGTAATACTTCCACAAACGGAATCCAAAATATCCTGCTGTTCCAAGTGCAACAAGCAAAACGACAAGCAAACCAAGTAGGATATGACTTTTTTTCTTTTTTCCTTCCTCTTCACAGATTCTTATGATTTCTTCGTTTGTTGACACAACATTTATTTTCTTATTTCTTTTCCATTTCACTCTGCTGTCTCCATTTCTATGCAAAGGATGCAATGATACACAAAATGCCAATAATCAGACTAAGATTTCCTGCTAGTGCTGCCACCTTACGAATGATGGATGCCTTCATTGCCTTCCATGTACTGTCATGAATCTCAGAAATACCGGCATAGGTTCTTGCCAGAATGCCAATCAGTGTAAATACAATTCCGGTAAACAGCATTTTTGTCCACCTCCTATTTTCTTACAGTCCCGACCAGAAAGCCGGGACTGCAAATTATTTTCCCGGTAAGATAATTTCTCACTGGGAAAAGGATACATACGTTTCCCTTTTAAAACGTCACATCGGTTACTTCTGATTCTTTCTCTTTCTGATCAATGCAACAGCAGATACCATTGCTACAAGAACTGCTGCTGTCAAGCCAAATACATACGGCATCGGGCTTGAATCATCTCCTGTTACGACTGGTGGAATCTCCGGCTGTACTGGTACACTTACCGTCTGATCCTCGTCTGTAAGATCACTGTGATCAACGATTGGGGTACCCTGCTCATCATACAGTGTCTCAAAGACTACCAGTGTCTTTCCCTGCAGCTTTGTGGTGTCAAATGTGAAGGTTACTTCTACACTTCCATCTGCTGCCTCCGCTGTAAAGGTGGTTTCTGCGGTTACACCAATCGGCTCTCCGCTTGCCTTATCCATAATGGTTCCCTTTACCACGTAGGTCTTTCCTGCGGTCAGACCCTTGTACGTTACGGTATCCACTAAGGTTACGCTGCTTCCCAGAGTCATGGTCTTGCTTCCAGATGTCTGGTCTGCTGCGGTGGTATGAATCTCCGGATAAGAGATCGTCTGATCCTCATCCTCCAAATCCTCATGACTTGCAATCGAGATTCCTTCATAAGTAAGATCCTCGAATGCTACCACATGCTTGCCAGCCAGTGCTAAGGAATTAAACGTAAACTCAATGATGACGCTTCCGTCTGCTTCTTCGGCAACGAAGGTCTTTTTTGCTGTTACTTCCTTTCCGTCAACGAGTAACGGTTCTCCGGTTTCCTTTACCATCAGCTTGCCGCTTACGGTATACGCCTTGCCCGGAATCAGGTTCTTATAGAACACTTCATCCAGAACAGTGGTTTCCTCAGCAACAACGCCGTCATGATCGCCTGTTACCTTATCCGTTGCGGTTGTGTAAACATCTGGGATAAATACCGTCTGGTCTTCATCTTCGATATCCGTATGGATGGCAACTTCCTTACCTTCTGTGTAGAGGGTTTCAAAGGCAACATAGGTCTTTCCAGCAAGGACAGAGGCATCAAATGTAAAGGTTACATCCACGCTTCCGTCGGTTGTTTCCGGGGTAAAGGTGGTTTCTGCTACAACCTCTTCCTCATTGATTACCAGTGGCTCTCCGGTTTCCCTATCCATTAAGGTTCCCTTCACGGTGTATGCGCGGCCAACTTCCAGTCCCTTATAGGCTACGGTATCGACAATTACTGCTTTCTCCATTGCCTTTTCAATATGATCCTTGGTATCTTCACCGACTGCTGTGGTGTGGATGCTCGGTACATAAACGGTCTGATCCTTGTCCTCGATATCCGCATGGGCTGCAACCTCGATTCCCTGATACTCAAGGGTTTCGAAAGCTACAATGGTGGTTCCGGCGATCTTGGATGCATCAAAGGTAAAGATTACATCTACGCTTCCATCCGGTGTCTCTGGGGTAAAGGTAGTTTCTGCGGTAATCGGCTCGTCATTGATTAAGATTGGCTCGCTGGTTGCCTTATTCATCAGAGTTCCCTTGACGGTGTATTCCTTGCCTGGTAACAGGTGGGTATACCGAACGGTATCCACGATGGTAGCTTCCTTTGCCTCGGTATGATTGATCTTGGTTTCGAGATCTTCTGCCGTGGTGTGGATCTCTGGGATGTAGACGGTCTGTCCTTCATCCTTGATTTCATGATGCTTTCCGACTTCCTTGCCTTCGGTATACAGCGTCTCGAAAACAACGGTTGTCGTTCCAGCAAGCTTGGAAGCATCCAGTGTGTAGGTTAAGGTGACAGTCATGTCTCTCTCATCGGCAGTAAAGGTAACTTCTGCGGTGATGCTTTCGCCATTTACCTTCAGCTCTTTTCCAGTAGACTTGTCCATCAGAACACCCTTTACGGTATACTCGGAGCCAACCTTTAATCCAGTGAGTGCAACCTCATCGGTAATGGTGACTTCTTCGTTTGCCTTTATCACATGGTCCTCGGTATCCAGTGCCGTTGCAGTGGTATGAACATCTGGGATGAAAACCGTCTGGTCTTCATCGGTGATGTCTGCATGTACGCCAACCTCAATGCCTTTATACTCAACCGATTCAAAGGCAACAACCGTGGTTCCTGCGATCGCAGATGCATCAAAAGTGAAGGTCAGGTCAACACTTCCGCTGCTCTTCTCTGCGGTAAAGGTCGTTTCTGCGGTAATCGGCTCGCCGTTAATTAAAACTACTTCGCCGGTTTCCTTATTCATCAGAGTTCCCTTGATCGTATATTCCTTACCCAGAAGTAAAGAAGAATACGTTACGGTATCAATGATGGTGGCCTTTTCCAGTGCCTCGGTGTGATCAATCTCGGTTGTCTGATCCTTTGCATGGGTACGAATCTTTGGAAGATAAACGGTCTGCGCATCATCCTTAATGTCAGCATGAACGCCTACTTCCTTGTTCTCAGTGTAGAGAGTCTCAAAAGCAACTAACAGGGTATCTTCTAATGCAGAACCATCAAACTTGAAGGTGACATCAACGGTTCCCTTCTGTGCCTTTGCAGTGAAAGTACTCTCTGCGGTTACTTCCTTGTCGTTTACTAAGATGGCCTTTCCAGTTGCCTTGTTCATCAGCACACCCTTTACAGTGTACTCACGACCAACTTCAAGTCCTTCGTAAGAAACGGTATCAACGATTGTTACGTCCTTCTTTGCTTCGGTCACATGATCCTTGGTGTCGCTTCCGATTGCGGTAGTACGAACCTTCGGGATATATACGGTCTGATCCTTGTCGGTGATGTCGGCATGGATCGCAACTTCTACACCCTTATACGTCATGGACTCATAAGCAACTACGGTAGTGCCTTCTAATACGGAGGCATCAAACTCGAATACCACATCAACACTTCCACTGGTCTTTTCCGCCTTAAAGGTTGTGCTTGCGGTGATTTCCTTGCCATTCAGAAGGATTGCCTTTCCAGTTGCCTTATTGATCAGCTTTCCGGTAACGGTATACTCCTTACCAACAAAAACGGATGAATACTTCACAGAGTCGATGATCTTTGCCTTTGACTTTGCTTCGGTGTGGTTAATTTCCGTAACCGTATCCTCGGCGTTTGTGCGAATCTTTGGCAGATAAACTGCCTGATTCTCATCGGACAGATCTGCGTGAATTGCAACTTCCTTGCCTTCGGTGTACAGTCTTTCAAATACAACTGTAATGGTATCCTCAAGTCCTGTTCCATCAAACTTGAATGTTACATTGACTGTTCCATCCTTTGCCTTTGGAGTGAAGGTTGTGCTTGCGGTTACAGTCTTTCCTGCGCTGGTAATGGCCTTTCCAGCTGTACGATTCATCAGTGTTGCCTGTAACTGATATTCTCTTCCAACCTCAAGTCCCTTGTAAGAAACGGTATCCGTCATTGTGATCTCGTTGTCTGCCTTTGTGATATGATCCTTTGTATCATCACTAATTGCACTTGTCTTGATCGTCGGGATGTAAACGGTCTGTTTTGCATCGCTGATCTCTTCATGTGCTGCCAGCTTAATATCTTTGTAGGTCAATGTCTCATAAACAACGACAGTTTCTGGTGCAACAGCAGTTGCATCAAATGAAAAGGTTACATCTACACTTCCCTCTTCCTTGGTTGGAGTAAAGGTTGTGCTTGCGGTTACTTCCTTGCCACTGATTACGATCGGTTCTCCAGTTGCCTTGTTCATCAGCTTACCAGATACAACATAGCTGCGGTTCGGAAGCAGGTTGGAATAGAAAACAGTATCAATGATGGTTGCAGTCTTTGCAGACTCCGTATGGTTGATTCCAGTGATCTTATCCTTTGCGGTTGTGTGGATCTTTGGAATAGAAACCATCTGGTCATCATCATTCAAATCTTCATGCTGTGCTAACAGCGCACCATCCGAATACAGGTTCTCGAACACAACCGTCGTGGTTCCTGCTAACTCAGATGCGTTCAGGGTGTACGTTAATGGGATGGTCATCTCATGAGCATCTGCTGTGAAGGTTCTTCTCGCAGTAATAGTAGCACCATTAACTACAATCGGCTTTCCAGTCTTTGCATTCATTAAGATTCCGCTCAGTGTATACTCGGTACCAAGCTTCAGTGCCCTAAGTGCTACCTGATCGGTGATTGTAACCTTCTCGTTTGCACCAACAACATGATCCTCTGTATCGTTGGATGTTGCTGTTGTATGTACGGACGGGAAGTACTCGGTCTGTCCCTCATCACGAAGATCTGCATGGACAGCTACCTTTTTGCCTTCAGAATATACCTCTTCAAAGGCAACCGTAATCTTTCCAGCAAGGCATACACCAGAGAATTTAAAGGTTATATCAATGGTTCCATTTGCTTTTTCAGCAACAAATTCATTCGATGCAATAATCTTATTTCCTGCATCATCCAGAAATGCCTCTCCAGTTTCCTTATCCACAAGGGTACCAACTACTGTGTACTTGCGTCCAACTTCAACGCCATTGTAACGAACCGTATCAACTAGAGTGATCTCCTCATCTGCTGCGGAATTGTGACTGCCATTTTTATCATCAAGAATAGTTGTCTTAATGCCAGGAACGTATACCGTCTGATCGGTATCCGAAATATCTGTATGAGAAGCAACAGTGTTGCCGTCTAACTCAAGATATTCGTAGAATACGAACTTACGACCGCCAATTTCGGAAGCATCAAAATTGAACGTAACATTAACGGTTCCATCTGGTGTCGTTGGAACAAATTCAGTACTTGCAGTAATGGTCTTTCCGTTCACCATCAGGGCATTTCCAGCAGATGTCATAAGAATACCCTTCATGGTATAAGTTCTGCCTGGAAGCAGATGTTTGTAGGTTACAGTATCCACAACAGTTGCATTGCTGTCTGCCAGTATCTGATTTAATCCGGTATTGGCATCCAGAGCCTTTGTGTGGATCTCCGGAATGTAAACAGTCTGATTCTTATCATTGATATCTGCATGAACCGCATATCTTCTGCCATCGTGATAAATATCCTCAAACGCTACAAGTGTCTTTCCTGCTAAGGAAACGCCTGCAAATGTGAATGTGATATTTACACTTCCATCCGCAGCCGGTGCAGTAAACTCCTTAGATGCGGTGATTTCATTACCGTCATCATCAAACGCTGGCTTTCCAGTATCGGCATCCATCAATGTTCCAGTGATTTCATAGGTCTCGCCTACCTTTAATCCCGTATAAGCTACTGTATCAATGATCGTTATTGAATCAGTTGCATTGGATACATGATCTTCAGTGATATTATCGTGGGCAGTTGTCTGAATATTCGGGAAGGTAACGGTCTGATTTTCATCATCCTTATCCTTATGCTCTGCACAGAATTCTCCATTTAAGGAAAGTTCCTCAAATGCAACAACTGATTTACCAACCAGTGCAGATGCGTCAAATGTAAATGTAACATCCTGTGTACCAGTTGTTTCGGTTGGTTGGAAGTCAACCGTTTCGGTCATCAACTCTGTCAGAGCATCGCCGTCCTTTACATATAAGGTTCCTGTTAAGGTATAAACCTTGTCGGTTTCCAAATGTCGATAAGAAACATGGTCGGTTAACACTACATTTGAAAGTGCTTCTGTGAAATGCTCTCCATCTACATCAACTAACGTTGTTTCAATTCCCATCGGAATGTTGTTGACCGTTCCCAGATCCAGTACCTTTCCATCTGTGTCAATAGTGAAGGTATTGGTATACATCTTCATGTTTCTGGTTGCTTCGGTTTTTAATTCGGTAATGGTATAAGTACCATATACAAATGCGCCGTAAGAATCCTTTGCATCTGTCATGGTTCCTTCGCTGCCCATACCAAACCAAAGTCCGGCATCCTTTGCCAGAGAATCAATAACGTTTTGTGGAATCACATCCTTTTCTCCATACTGGGAAAGAATTTCGTCATTCGCATTTGTGTTGTTTGTCTTTCCTGTTGCAGATGTAAAGTTTCCGTCTGCATCGGTTAAGATGTAGTGTGTTTCTCCTGTTGCGTTATTCGTGATCTTAAATGGAATATAAGCAAGTGTTTCATCTGTCTCTGCATTCTTCTTTACAAAGGACAGATCACCGCGTACAACGCGATCCTTAAAGATAACTGCCTGATTTTCCGGCTCGTACTGGATGAAGGCAGCTCCATTATGAGAAACCACATTGAAATAATGTGTCTCACCTTCGGTCATGGTGTACTGATTATTTACACTCTTTTCCTTCATGGAGTAGTGACCAACTGGGAATGTTGCCGTTGTTGTAATGTTTCCTTCCGCGTCAGAAACAGCTGTTGCTACTACTTCTCCCTTTGCGTAGGATACACCACCTACAACAACCGGAGTATCCGAGTAATTATAGATTTCAAAAGTGATACCTTCAAAGGATGTACCACCCATCGCTGCCTTCTTATTCAGCTCAAGGTCATGCTTCTCCATCACTGGAACTCCTGTTACTGGAGCGTTATAGAATGCCTTTGCCCATACAAGCTGACCTGCATCACTGTCAGTCAGTGTCACAGTGTCCTGATTGTCCTGCCACTGATAAGAATCATTGGCCAGTGCAGATGTTCCTTCATGGAAATTCTTGCCGTCAAACGCTGCGTCCTGACGAAGCTCACGGACAATATAGCTTCCAATAGGAAGATCATTGATCCCTGTCGCTGCGTAACCATTTGAATCAGTTGTTACAACCTGTGCAACTGCTCCATTTTCAATGGTATCTCCTGCATAGTTAATGATTGCAGAACCTGTGTTGTTGACAATGGCAAATTTGATGCCGGAAAGATCGGCATCACCAGATGCAGCACCTCCAGTTGATGCATCATACTTTGCAATGCGAATGCCTGCCTTATTCTGAACCTCGGCATAGGTCAGGGTTATAGCAGTCTCATCCTCTACGGAAGTGGAAAGTGCATTGCCACTCTTCAGATATACAGCTGAGTTCTCGTCAACCAACTGGAATAAATATACATTGTTGGTTCCAGAAATCGTTGCACCAGTCTTTGCGCTGTTTACAGTAGCCCCATCAACTGTAAATCCTGCTGGTGCCTTTGTCTCTTCAACAGTGATAGTTCCAAGCGGAATAATGTAATTTCCAACATGTGTCTTTCCAAAAACCGCGCCTGCACTATTACTGTTTGGAACAATATGCGCATCATCAAGCATTGCTCTGTAATTTCCATTTGTAGCCTTTAATGTCTGGATTACCCATACAGTTGGTTTTACTTCTGGATCTGTTTCTGCTTCAATCTCTGCTACACTATTGTACTGCTTCGGATAATAAGTAATCGTATACTCAGCTCCAGATAAATCAGCCGTAGTCGTTCCATCACCATTGATTTTGTTGATCACAATTCCCAATGGGTCGTTTAATGGCTGGTCAACTGTCTCACATGTTACTGGAGCATCAACCGTTGTTCCTGCTGTTACGTTTACTGTATAAACTGTACCATTTGTTTTGTAACCTGAACCTGGAGTTGCATCTGCCTCTCTTACATAGTAAGTACCCTCTGGTAACTCATATGGCTGGCTATATCCATTGGCATCCAAGGAAAGCACAACAAGGTTGTTGACACAAGCCTCATCGGTAAAGATTCCGTACTGAATACCTGCAAAATTGTAGCAACTATTTCCATTTGTAATTTCTGGATTGGAAGATGATTTATGAATCTGCAAATATCCCGTTTTCGGTGCTGATGGATATGCAATACGCAGTGTGGAAAATGCACACTGGTAATTCTCTGCATGTGCAATACCGCCCACATGAAGCATTGAGGTTACAACCTTAAATGTCGCATATGTATAACCGTCTCCTCCGTCATGAACCTCCGTACACTGGAGTGCAACATTCGGATGATAATGTCCGAAACCTTCGTCTGCCGCATAATCCATCTGGGTACGTCCGGTAAAGTTGCTGATTGATGTTACAATATCCTGTGGTGTTGTCGCGGATTCATTGCCCCATGCATGCATACATGCAAGAAGGACATTTGTTCCTTCCAGATTCAATGTGTTTCCACTTGTGCCGGTAACAGCGCCCAGACCATCCGTCACATAACCGAATATCTGATTTCCACCCAGATTGACGCTTGATCCGTTATAGGATGCACGTGCGCTGATATTCTCCGTAGTCATCTGTACCATGTATCCCGGATCAGCCGAGTTGGTATTTAATTGCGTTTTGAACCATGAACTGATCTGGGAATCCACACCCTTTCCATTGTAGAAGCAGAAAGACTGAGAATCATGTGTTGGAACCACACTTGCTCCGACATGCGTTGCTCCACTTCCATCAGTAGCTGTATTTACTCCGACAATCGTAAGTCCGGTATTCGCATAGATGAACTTATCTCCCACTGCCAGATCTTTCGGCACACTGTTCTTGTCAAGCTTTAAGTACGCTCCGTTATACATCTCTGCTGCCAGACTGATATCGGCATCTGTTGTCTGTGACGCATAAAGCTCCTGTGTGGTTACTTCGGCTGCCATTGAATACTTGGATGTGGCATTGTAGCCGATCAGAATATCCAGACTGCCCACTGCGTTTGCATCATTAACGACAAACTGCAGTACCTTTCCGTCATTCATGCTTCCCACACTGTCTGGAAGACTTGCACCGCGGTTAACGGAAGCGGATACCAGATAGTTGTCAGCGGAATCATCGTAATCATCATTGAATACTCTTACCGTTGCGGTTCCTGCCGATAGATTTAAGACAGCCGGAAGAAATCTCTCCGTCATATCTGGATATACGACATCGGCCGCAATGGTGATTTCATCAGATGGTGTAAATCCGTACAGAACCTGAATACGAAGTCCAAAAGAAATGCCGTACAGTGTTCCCATGTCAGATACATATTGCTCGGTAAAGCAGTACTGATAGCGGCTGTTCGGAATACGGTAAACACCATTTCCAAGGTACTCGATATCGGTAAATGCCTGTGCCTCCACACTTCCGTTATAGAAGTTGGTTGCCGGCTGGTAGTCTGCCGACTCTATGCCATTTAATAACGGTACGGTAGAGACGACATAATAGTTTCCATCCGAACCATGATAAATCGGGACCGTCTCCTTAAACATTTCAGGATTAAGCCCCAGGATGTAATCATTTGAATACCAGTCCGCATTGGAATCCAACAGTCCGTCAATGGTGGTCACGCCTGCCTGAACCTGTGACGGGTCTACATAGGTGTTGTAGAACTGCATGGTCTGCTCGGTACGCTGTAAGGATACACCCGTAAGTGACTCTGCGAACGCATCATAACTTTCATAGTCCCATGTGCGGTCAGCATCAAACTCTTCCCCGTCAACTACATCAGAGAAATCCTTTTCATCCATCTCTGCCATCATTTCTCTGACGGAAAGATATCTTCTGTACTGCTCGAATGTCATGTTTTCCACAAAGTCGCTTAACTCATCTTCGGTCAGCTTGTGGATGTATTTTGCAACATCAAGATCACTGGAACCATCATAGTCAAAATCAAACTTCTCTGCCAGCTGATCCTTTTCTGCTCCGTACTGAGCCATCCATACCAACCTGTAGTCATCTTCACTAAGACTTCCAACGAATGCGTAGAATGCATCGCTGTCATTTCCGCCGATTGCCTCGATGTAGGAAAGGATTTCTTCCTTTGTTGCATCTGCCAGATCAATTGACGGTAACTCTTCTGAAGTCGTTTCTGTCTCTGTTATCTCTTCTATTGTCTGTTCTGTTTCCTGTGTAGCTGCCTCTTCTTTGTCGGGTCCGCGAGTCTCATTTGCTTCGGACTCTTCGGCATTTTCACCTGTTGTTTCGGTTTCCTCCACGACTGTACTTTCAATCTCTGTCTGGACTGTTGCTTCTGTTGTCTGCTCAACAATCGCCTGAGTCTCCTGTATTGCTGTCTGCGCTTCCGTATCTTCTTGTATTTCTTCTGTGATCTGCACCTGCTTTTCGAGTGTTGTTTCCTCCATCGTGCTTTCCACTGATGCAAAAGTCTCCACCTCGGATGCCATAGAATTTACAGGTGTGATCGTAGTCGATATGCTCATCAATACTGCCATAATAGCAGAAGTCAGTCTCTTTCCTTTTTTGTTTTTAGGATTCATCGTCATACCCTTTCTTGTGTCGATTTCAAGTTTTGCTGAAATCTTTTGTTGTTTCTTTCTGTTTGCCACAACTGGCGGCGCTCTTAGACGATTCATCTCTTTCCCATTTCCTTTCTTTCGATATTTTTTGCATGAAAAAAGCACCAACAATAAATTCTGCTATCTGTCAGAAATTATGTAGATGCTTTTTCTTATGTAGTATTCGTTCTTTTGTTACTTTTCTTTTGTTGCTCCGCAACCAGAGCAGGTATAACCAGTTATGACTGTCTCATCCCATGCTGCCTGATCAACCGCCTTTTCTGTATGACCTGTCGCATCATGGTGAACTGTCGTTGTCTCTGCCTCGTGATGAACCGTTTGATAAACAGCATCATGGTGAACCGTCTGATAGACTGCGTCATGATGGATTGTTTCAACCTGCATGTTTTCTCCATGCCAACTTGACCAACATCCTGCCGCCATATGTTCGTTAATATCCTCATTCGGATCTAAAAATTTATGCCCACATGCATTGCACACTGCAACATGTGCATAAACTGGCTCGTCATACGCATCTGAAACCATCACGTTTTCATCATACGCATCCTGTACTAATACCTGCTCATCCCATGCCTCTTTCGTGACCACTGTTTCATCCCACGCGGCAGAATCCTGTACCCACACATCCTTATAGGTTGCTTCATGATGGACTACCTTTGTTACTGGCACCCAAGCGTGTGTATGCACCGTTGTTTGCGGCTGTGTTTCTGGTGCTTTGGTTGGTGCAGCCGTACTCGGACTTGTTGTTGGTGCTGTTGTACTCGGTGCTGCTGGCTTTGTCTCTGGTGCTTTGGTTGGCGCAGCCGTACTCGGACTTGTTGTTGGTGCTGTTGTACTCGGTGCTGCTGGCTTTGTCTCTGGTGCTTTGGTTGGCGCAGCCGTACTCGGACTTGTTGTTGGTGCTGTTGTACTCGGTGCTGCTGGCTTTGTCTCTGGTGCTTTGGTTGGCGCAGCCGTACTCGGACTTGTTGTTGGTGCTGTTGTACTCGGTGCTGCTGGCTTTGTCTCTGGTGCTTTGGTTGGCGCAGCCGTACTCGGACTTGTTGTTGGTACTGTTGTACTCGGTGTTGCTGGCTTTGTCTCTGGTGCTTTTGTGCTTTCCGCTTCTTTTGTTGTTGGCTGATTTGGCTTCGTTGTTTCTTGTTCTCCCGCTGATGTGGAATGTTTCTTTCCATCCTCATTCTCAGATGGTTTCGCTTCTGTCTCTGCCTCTGTTTTTCCTTCCAGTGACTCTGCTGCACTTTCTGTTTCTTTGGCCGCATCCTCCGTGTCCGAATCGGACACACTTGCATTTACTCCCAAATGCAGCACCAGCCAGTGATTTGTTTCGGACTGGTAGCTGATCAGCGGCAGACGATTGTATTCTTCTTCATATGCTGCATCCAGTGTGCTTTTCTGGAGCTGTCCGTCTACGCTCTGATACAATGTGATATCTGCATTCTCCGGAATTTGTAAGCTAAAATCATACGGCTCATCCGCTGTCTGCTGATGAGAAATAAGATCATACAAGGCAATGGTATCATAGTCCTGATAATCCTCCGTCTGTGCCAACAGCTGTGCAATAATTGGCTCATTCGCACTGATTCCTGTTACACTATACTCTTCCGCATCCATGCCTTCCTCAAGGGAAAACAGCACTGCATTCGATTCTGCTTCGACTGTTTCTTCTGTTGACGGCTCTGTCTCTGTTGTGTCCGATTCGGACACAGAAACAGGTTCCAATTCAACAATGATATATTGATCTGCTACTTCGTCGTTTTCTTCCGCTGGAATCATCCATGCAGCAGATGCCGTTACTGACACCGTCAGCATTGCTGACAACCATCCTGCTCTTTTATCGTTCCATTTCTTCATCCTGCTCCCTCTCTTCCTGCATTTCATCAAATGTGGACTGCGGCATCTTTTCAATGCTTTCCAGTGCCGCATCCAGATACAGGACTGGTGCAAATCGAAAATTTCCTTTTGCAATGTTCACAGTCCGAATCTTACCTGCAAACTCATAAATATCGAAAAACAGCTGTTTATGAATTGTCTGCAAAGCACGGTAGCTGCCCGGCTTGAGCGTATCCAAAAGCCCACTTTCAAACAACTCTGCCGCTCTTCTCTTGCTGATTCGTTCCTCTTCTTTTGCCAGCTCAGAGGAATCTGTGATTCCAAGCTTATTCCTCAATGCTGCCATTTTCAATTTCTCCATTCATATCCGATTCAGACACAGGTTCCGTGTCCAACTCTACTGACGTGTCCAAGACAAGCCACCTGCCACAACCTGTTGACTGATAGGACACGGTTCCATCCATTACTTCCAATGTTTCTGCCACCAGTTCTCCGTCTTTATTTAAACGATAGAGTGTAACGGTTGCTTCCGGCTCCACATTTAATTGGAACGTAACTTCTCCGGTTGGAACAGTTTCTGTTCCGTTCTGATATGCCTGCACATCTGTGATTTCAAAATCTTTTGCCTGTACATCCGGCAATATATTCGAAATCATCAGGCTGATGATCGGATCGTCAGAACTGGCATGTACTGCCAAACTATTGACTTTAACTATTGAATATGATATAATTATATATTTTTGTGATTTTATCATTTTTCCCCAGCCTATTCACATGCTCATAATAAGCCTTTACTTTGTTCGCTAGTATTTTTGTCCGCTTGCGGACACCTTCTGATAGGCAGACATTTGCCCTCTGGTATCCTGTTCTCTTCTGGAGCCACAGGAAGTTAAAAAGGAAGAAGATATGCTGTTTACAGCTTTTATCCTGCAGCAGATTATCATTCACAAGTTAGGAAGGGTATAGAAAAAAGAAGAAGATATGCATGGAAACGAACGCATCTGGAAACCTTAGTTTTCCTTGATTTTCTTCCCTATCTACTGGAACAAAATTAGAACAAAGTTATCCACAATTAACCCGCTTTTTGGAATCCACCTCTATTTTCAAGCCTCAAAATTAGAATGATTTCTGAAAACGAACCTCAAAATTAGAATGGCTTTAAGGCAAAAAAGCTAGCTGACATGCCTGGTAATCTCCATATCAGCCGGCTTCCCTGTTTTATTGAGTGCGATCTTGCCTTAATCTCTTCTCTCAAACCGTTATCTTCCGTTTTACTGTACGCAAAAAAGACTGCCTTCATTCAGCCAGCCATTCTTGCTGATTATCCATTATTTTGGGATTTTACATCATGCTCCATTGTGCTAGTACTTTTTCCATGTAGTTGTTGTTTGCACGCCCTGTGAAATTCTGGAATGCCTGCGTACCACTGGCAACTGCCATTTGCTTTGCATGTTGGAAACTTGCAATTTCGTTTTTCAGTACCTTATGTATGTATTTTGGATTTAACTTTCCGGCTAATCCATCTTTTGCTTTTCCGATCAGGTAACCAAAAATATCTTCTGGCATCGCACCTGCTTCCTGCATTTCTGCTATGTCCTGACGATACTGTTTTGCCAATTCAGCTGTATCCTTGTTTGCTTTATCGTCTTCGCTAATCTTGTTTCGATTGCAAGCAGCATGTACCTTCTGTCCAAGCTCCAATTCCGTGTCTGTGGGTGCTCCCCACACTCGATCTGCTACCCCACGTCGGATTGTGACGAAATACATTCCATCCTTAATTCCAATCGAAAAGAGTTCCTTCAATGCAGTTAGATATTTCTTTACCGCACGAAGTCCGCATCCAAGCATTTTCTCCATTTTATCCAAAAAGCTTTTTTTGCCTTCCTTATATGTACGCTGTCCTGATCGGCAGTATACCAATAACCGCATTGCCATGATCTTCTCATTTGCCTTCAATTTTTTGAATTTTTCCGAGGCAAACAGACCATCTGCAACTGACAGATAGCCTTCCTTTTTAACCTCTTCAATATTGCTGCAATCATTTCCTATGATCTGAATATCCCAGTCAATACGATCTGCCTTCCACAAATTGATCAAACCACAGTCTCTCAGCTGATACAGACTGGAATAGAAAGTCTGATTAGACAATTTCAACGCTGCACAAATATCCTTGTAGTAAATGCCAGATACCGTTCCAGCTTCCGTCTGGTACTGGCAAAGGTGCAAAAATATACTCAGTTCCTTATTCGTTAATTTTGCCTTTTCCAGTCTTTCTACAACGCTTGCGCGGATCTTTCTCATCTGTCTGTCACTCCTTTCTTTTCTGCCTGCTCACTTACTGAACTTCAGTACCTGCAAACTCTTTAGACAAATACCATTTCTTTATGGTTTCCAATCCCTGTTTCCGAATCCGGTGAATCGTTCTCTCCGACAATCCCGGATGTTCGAGTTCTTTGTACAATTTTTTATTGATATACAGTTCTTTCAAAATTTCCTGCTGCTTTTTGGGCAGATGCAGATAGCACAGATATACCTGCTGAACTTGGTTCTGTGCCTTCAGTAAACGCTGGATTTCTGCACAAACTGTCTCCTGATATTCTTTTCTTTGTTTTTCTACGGCTTCATAAACCTGATCAAGACTTGCCTGATTGCTGCTCTTTCCAACAACACCATATCTGGGGCTGCGCAGTTGAGTGATCTCGATCAGTTCATTCCCTGTGTTATATTCCTCTGTCAGTTCTCTGATCTGATTTTGATACGCTTGCAGCAGTTCACCATGGCGCATCAAAATTTCAGCAATCATTTCATCTGTAAGCCTTGCGTCCATAGTTTCCCCTTTCCCCGCTTTCAATTATCCTTCTAAGTGCCTTTGGAAGTAGTTTGCCAGCTGTCTGTGCATCTCCTCCCAGTCCTCCGCTGATGCATCTGATCTCTTATACAGCATCATGTATTGCTCTGCCATATCATGATCGGAAATTCCTTTCGGCTTCAGGTTATCCGCCTCGGTTGTTTTCACAATTTCTTTTCCCTTTGTTGACTGAACCAAAATCTTTTCTCCGGCTTCCAACTTTTTTGCTGCTTCCTGTTGATCTTCTGGTTTTAATCGAGCTAACTCATCTGCAACCGAAATGCCAATCTTGCCTTCCTCCAGTGCTTCCTTCAATTCTGGCTCCAAATTTTGATCGATATGTTTCAGTCGAGCTACGTTTGTCTCGGAAAGCCCGGCTTTTTTTGCCACCAGTTTGCGAAGCACACGTGCTGTCACAGTTTCTCCGTTATCCAACTTTAAGCCTGTGATTCTGCTAAACTTCTTTCGCTCATCTTCCGAACCATTCGCCAGTTCCTGCAACAGCTGCTCAAGCTCTACGACTTCTTTCATTTTCACAAAAGCTGTTTTTTCTCGCTGAGAGTTTGTCACGATCAGATTGATTCTTGCAATCATTTCATCACCGTCCTGCACATGACATGGAATCATAGCATACTGTGTCCTTCCTTGCTCAACAAGCTTCTTTGCTGCCGTCCAGCGACGATGTCCAGCAATAATTTCATAGCGTCCTGGTGACTTTCTGCGCACCAGAAGCGGCTGGAGGATGCGACCTGCCAATTCAATTGCATCTGCCAGATCATCAATTTCCGTCATCGGGTAAAAGTTGTAGCTGGAACCTTCCAGACACGTGTAGTTGATGAACTGCACCGGATAGCGCTGCTGGGCAACTGCCGTAGTATCTGTGTTTTTATTCCTTAATCCTGTAAGTGTTTCAGTCAGTGATGCCATAGCCACATACCTCCTCCGTCAAATCCATCATATCGGCTGTTACCCAGTGAAACCTTGCTTTCTTTGCCATCGGCTTTTTACGGAAATTCGCCGCATCCACCATAGTTGAGTAGCGAATCAACGTCTCGCAAAGCGGATAATTGTACTGTTGAACCAGTCTGCTGAGAAAATTCTTAGCCGCCTTTGACGCTGAAAAAGCGTTAATGACAACGTGCGCCGCTGCCGGATCTGCCAGCTTTGACATTGTTGTATCAATTCCCTCGATTGAAAAGTTATCTAACTTGATCGGAATGATAACCTCATCGGATGCCTGAACGGCTGATTCTGTCAGCCTCGAAAAAGCAGGTGCGCAATCCAGAATGCACCAGTCATATTTCTTTGCATACTGCTGGAGTACGGTTTCCATTGTCTCCGGCTGTGGTGTCAATGATTCGCTATAAATGTTTCCTGGAAGGATATCCAGTCCATGATAGTTGGTACGATATATGCAACGCTGCTGCCCTTCCAATGCCTGCATCAGTCCTTTCTTTGTCAGATCATATCGTCCAAAAAAGGAAGATAAGTTCCCCTGCGGATCACAATCTGCCATCAATACGCGATAGCCCATTGCTGATAAGTTATATCCTATATTTGCTGCCAGTGTGGTCTTTCCCACACCACCCTTATTGTTGTAAAATGCGATTGTTTTCATTTTCGTCTGCTCCTTTTTATTTTTCAATTCATTTTACGAGTGCTTGCTTATATCTTTCTTTTCAATCTCTATATAAGATCTATAATGATTGCTAATTTCTTGGTTTCTGTATAACTTTGATATCTCCAGAACCTTAACTCGGAGGTGATTCTTCATAAGATTCTGAAACCATGTAATTTCACTCTCCGTTCCTATTACCCTTATTTTTAACATTCTTAATCTGACCCTCCTAATCGAGCATATAGTTCTTTATTGTACGATTCATACTCCGGATAACGGATTTTGATCGCTTGCCAGAAGAATGGTGCATATGTACAGCAGAAAAGTTCTTCTGCCGTATATTGTCTGCATTCATACAGCTGATCGTCTGCGGACTCATTTTCATCTACGCTAGGTACTCCATTACAGAAAAGGCAAAATGCCATTCTGACTACTTTTTTGCTTCCGCTTGTCTGCCAGCCTTCTTTAAGGCATTCTGGTTTTATACAATCATTTTCAAGGTCATAGATACGGTCAAAATTTTGCCTCGTATCACAATTGATGCCAAGACAATAGAAAAGTGCCTTGTGATATTCATCTGGATATTTATGGTATCGTTTTTTAAACTCCACTACCTTTCCGAGGAAAAAATAGTCATGGTGGCTGCTAATAAAATAAAATTGTTTTCCATTCTTGCGCCACTTGCCATTCTCAAACCATTCTTTTGCAAAGACTTTATCTAGTTGTTCGCGGTTTTTTAATGCCAGACTCTCAGATAATTTTGCATCACGGATGCTTTCCACATTATCGTTCAAATCTTCCACGAACTGTTCCAACACCTCCTGCATAAAAAGATTCACAGACTGCTCTGAAGCGTTCGCTACATTCATTCGATTTGCAAATTTGTAGTATGCCTCTTCGGACAGCTTGATCGTAACAGTTTTCTCTTCCATTTTTTCTACTCTCCTAATCTACGCTGTGCTTCATCTGCACTATAGACACCATCACACCTTGCAAGCTCCCGATACACAGTAGAACGGTGTACTCCAATTTTCTTCGCTATTTCCAATGTTGAGCATCCCCTTTTTAGCATTTTTTCTATTTCTTTTCTTTGAGGATATGTTATTCTTGAAAACTTCTCTCCCACTATAACCTCCATTCTTTTATTAGTTGCATTTCATTCAGAAATGATTGTGCTTTCGGGTTTTTCTCTGCATAACTGGAATATTCTTCTCTGATAAGATTCCAACTGGTTTCCAGTTTATCGCTGATCTGAGCAACCTTTTTGCTTTTCCCAGCTGCACAAGCTTCTGTAATTCCTGTTTGATATTCAGCCATCTTCTGAAGGAGAGATTGAACCAACTCTATTTTTCCAGTTTCAGCTAAATATGAAAGAAAATTCTTTTTGCAATGCTGCTCCAACCACTTCAAAAGTATTTCATCCTTTGATAATTCTTCAGCAAATATCTGAATCACAGATTCTACTGTTCTTCCCGACTGCGCTGCTGACTGACACAGTGCTTCATACTGTCGCTCAGTCAATGTCAATTCAATTTTTCTAATAATCAATTTGATATCCCCACATTCACATTTTTTTGTGCATAATCCGCACTATAAGGTTCACCGCCACGTGCAAGCTCATAGTAGATTGCTGTACGCGATACACCAATATCTTTCGCAATCATTGTAATGGACATATCAACCTTCGTTAACTGCTCAATTCGCTGTCGATCATCCCAAGTGATTTTTTTTCCTTTCTTCCTCATAAAACTCCTCCTTTGTTCTGTTCGACTTTGGTGTGTCCGATTCGGACACGCTTTATATCTTATTTGGGGGCAAAAGAAAAAGCGCTAAGGAAATTTCCTTAACGCTTAACCATTTATATTATTTCCACAAAATGCGTCAGGTTTTCCTTTTCGCATTTATATTACAACTTACCATTGTTTTCAGGATTCACGATTCGCTTTCTTATTGGCGCTTTTATCGGCTTTTTCTATCGACTTTTTCTATTGACTTTCGCTTTTCTTTGAGGTTATAATAGCCTGTGTATGTTTGGATTTCGACAGATTGATCCAAACCTGCAAGACTAACAAAAAAGGCGGTCCTATAAATGGCAAATATTGATTACTCATTTGAAAACAGTATTCCTATCGGTCCTTTGAAGATTGCTGCACTTGACAGCTGCAAGGATTTTGCAAAAAAAGTGGACGACTATATCGTTTCCTTCCGTCAGCATGATGCTGAGGCACTTGCCCAGCGCCAGTCCATGCTTGATTTTCGTGGCTATGACAGCAAGTCCTATCTGTTGGACTTTTCCTGCCCACGTTTTGGCTCTGGTGAGGCAAAATGTGTATTAAAAGAGTCAGTTCGAGGCGCTGATATCTTTGCGATGGTCGATGTAACAAATTATAGCCTGACCTATCAGCTGTGCGGCGAGGTCAACCATATGTCCCCTGATAATCATTATCAGGATTTAAAGCGTCTGATCGGCTCCTGCCGTGGTGCACGTCGTGTCAATGTTGTTATGCCGTTTTTGTATGAAGGCCGTCAGCATAAGCGTACCAGAAGGGAGTCTCTTGACTGTGCACTGGCACTCGAAGAGCTGATCGACATGGGCGTCAGCAACATTATCACATTTGATGCTCATGATCCACGTGTACAGAATGCAATTCCGCTTCACGGATTTGATAACTTCACTCCTCCGTATCAGTTTATCAAGGCGCTCTTAAAGAAAGAGCCAAATATGGTAATTGATAAGGAGCACTTAATGGCAATCAGCCCGGATGAAGGTGCAATGGGACGTGCCGTTTACTTTGCAAATAACCTTGGCATTGATATGGGTATGTTCTACAAGAGAAGAGACTATTCTACTGTTGTAAATGGAAAGAACCCGATTGTTGCCCATGAGTTCTTAGGCGCAAACATCAAGGATAAGACCGTTATCATCATTGACGATATGATTTCCTCTGGTGAAAGCATGCTGGATACCGCCAAGGAGCTGAAGGATCGCGGTGCAAAGAAGGTTGTTGTATGCTGTACCTTCGGTCTCTTTACCGATGGTTTAGAGAAGTTTGATGATTTCAACTCTCAGGGATACTTCGATTATGTTATCACAACTAATTTAAATTACCGTTCTCCTGAGCTGCTTAAGAGAAGCTGGTACATCGAAGCAGATATGAGCAAGTTCACTGCTGCTATCATCAACACCTTGAATCATGATGTTCCGATCGGAAACAGCCTGTCCCCGACCGAGAAGATTCAGGCATTGTTAAAGAAGCACAAAGAACAGTTTGAATAATAAAAAAGCAGTTTGAGTAATTTAAGTAAGCCCTTGGCAGGGAGTGGATCATTCCATTTCCTCTGCCAAGGGCTTTTTTATGTTTTTTAAACCAATTAAACCAAGATTTTTAAAATGCTTTTTAAATGTTTCTTTTAGTTAATGCTTCTTTCCCTCATTCTGAAGTATTTCCTTATACTGTGGAAGCTTCTCTGCCTCGGTACTAGAAAGCGTCGGATACTTCGGATCAATCTTTTGCAGCACATCTAAAATGATCTCAGAAACAAGGTATCTGCTGTACCATTTCTGATCCGCTGGAATAACATACCATGGACTTTCCTTTGTAGCGGTTGCATTGACTGCCTTTTCATAGGCATCATTGTACTCATCCCACAGTGCGCGCTCAGACATATCGCTTCCAGAAAACTTCCAGTTCTTTTCAGGCTGTTCGATACGCTCGAGGAAACGTTCCTTTTGCTTTTCTTTTGAGACGTTGAGAAGAATTTTTACAACGCGGTAGCTATTATCATAAAGATATTCCTCGAAATGGCGAATCTGGCGGTAACGCTTTTCAATGATCGTGTCTGGGTTCAGACAGCGCTCTGCCATGTGATAGCCCTTGTAGAGTTCATGCACCTTTACGACGAGCACATCCTCATAGTAAGAACGATTGAAAATGGCAATCATACCGCGTTTTGGAAGATTGGTCACACAGCGCCACAGATAATCGTGTGCCAGCTCATCCTTGGACGGCTGCTTATAGCTGAAAACTTGTACACCCTGCGGATTGATTCCACCCATGACGTGACGGATTGTGCTGTCTTTTCCGGCAGCATCGCGCGCCTGCAGAATGATAATCAGACCTTCCTTTGCATCTGCGTAAAGCTTGTCCTGAAGGGCAAAAATCTTTTCCTGATTTTTCTCAGTCTTTGCAAGAATTTTGTCTTTATCGACCTGATCTTTCTTACTGTCGGTTGGCAGCTTCTTTAAGGAAAGCGCCTTTGTTCCGTCAAAACAATACTGATCTAATTTTGCCATACGAGTCTCCTTTCGCCTAAACTGTGTAACGACTCAGAGCCATGTGAAATTGTTTGATATAAATAAAGTTCTGAATCGCTACGAATCCGTTTGAATTTAAATCGCTTCTTAAATTTAATTTGCCTCAATATAGAAAAGTCTTGCCATAAAATCGCGGTCCATTGTAACCGTCAGCACATTTTCTGATGCATCCCATGCAAATGAAACCTCAGAAAAGGATGGATACAGGCAGCGCGCCGCAACCTCTTTGCCGTTTAACTGATCGAGTGGAATTTCAAGCGTATGCTTATCGCCATCGCGTCTCCATACCGCCAGATAAATGCGATTTTCTGCATGAAGTCCAAGACAGGTCCACTCATCATGGAACTGAGACAGACCAATCGGCCAGATTGGAACGCTGTTTTTGATATCACCGCGAATTGTCTTGTAGACATTAAGCGCTTCTTTTACGAGTGTGCGACGCTCTGGCGTAAGCTCTGCAAGATGACCACTCTGGTGAATGCGAAGCAGCATGGCATTGACCATGTTAAAGACAACTTCTTCCTTGTCGCCCTCTCTGAGCGGATAAGACCAGATCGCACTCTGCTCTGGTGTAAGTGCAGACGGGGAATTTGCGGCAATGGTACAATAATAACGATAATCGTCCTGATCGCTTGTGGATTGGATGCTGTAGCGTGAAAGCATCGCATAATCCATACGCAATCCGCCGGAGGAACAATTCTCGATAACAAGATCTGGATAACGCTTGAAGACATTTTCGAGCCACTCAAGATATGCTCTCTCATGACCAAGCATTCCATCACCTGCGCTATCCGCATTGTGATCGGTTCCAATCCCTGGCTCGATATTGTAGTCCATCTTGATATAGCCAACGCCGTACTCGCGAATCAATCGGTCAATTACGCTGTCCGCATAGGCGCGCACTTCTGGATTGCGGTAATCGAACTGATAACGGCTACGGTCATAGACACGCTTTCCATGACGCATAAAGAACCAGTCATCTGGTACTTCCTGTGCCATATGGCAGTTAATACCCATAACTTCAAGCTCCAGCCATACGCCTGGAATCATGCCCTTGCTGCGGATATAATCGGTAATCTCACGCACGCCGTTTGGGAAACGCTTTCTGCTCTCCTTCCAGTCGCCAACCTCATCCCACCAATCGCCGTCTGCATACCAGCCAGCATCGATACAGAAATACTCACATCCAGCCTCTGCCGCGGCATCAATCAGAGGAAACTCTTCCTTGGCAGTCGGATGACCCCACAGGCAGTTCATATAATCGTTGAAAATAATTTTCAACGATTCGTTATCGGCGTTCGGTCGGCGGATGATTCTGCGATAGCGCGTCATTGTGCCGACGGCATCGTCAAAATCCTGAGCGGTAATGCTGACGGCAACTGGTACACTAGTAAAAGTATCTCCCGGTTCGAGCTTTTTAAACCAATGAGAATAGGTCTCATTCGGTCCGGAGGCTGCCAGATACAGATGACCGTTCTGATCACCAATCTCCCAGTGCCAGGAACCATTATTTTCGATCTGCCAGAGCATACCAGTGTGTGTCTCAGTATTTTCCAGGTAGCCCATCGGAAGATGCTCTTTTGCTGACCAGTTTCCGGTATTGCTTACTGTCAGCAGGTTGGAAGAACGCTGATCACATGCTGGCTGAATGCGCTCCATACCAAAATCGCACAGATCATACGTCTTCCAGTTAACTTCCTTCTGCCATCCATTATGTGGAATGCAAATCTTTAACTTCTTATCCGCCGGGAGCGTACCTTCCTTGTCGATTCCTTCATAATTAAAGGATGAAATGTAGTCCAAAACCTGTGACTCGTTCCCCTGATTTTCAACCACATTCCAGAAGCGAATGATACTGAGGTCATCATAGAACTGCATATAGCTCTTTACAATGACATCAGTCAGCTCATCGCGAAGAACAAACAGAACACGGCGACCATTTTCATTGCGTATGTCCTCCATGGACTCATAACGCATATGCCAGCCCGGGGCGGTCACGATATACTTATTTCCATGACGCTCATATGGGCGGTTATAGCCGGACAGATTGATCTCAACGAAGCGAAAGCCATACTCTGTTGAGCGTGCAACAATATCTTCTTCATGAAATGGCTTCAGCCCGAAATGAAGCAGCTTAAAGCACTTGTCATCTGCAATTTCAAAGACGAGAAACATTCCATTTTCCGTAATTTCAATACGTTCCATTCCCTTTATCCTCCTTAAAATATGCGAAAGCCAGCCCGCTCTTACAAAGGCAGAGGAGCTGACTTTCATCGTTATTTTTGCCTCTTTCGTTTTTGAAAATATTCTTTTGAAAATACTTTTTATACTTTTTTAGAAGTAACGCTTTGTGGTAGACTCACGAACCGGCTCACAAGTCAGGTCAACACCCAAACGCTTCAGTGTCTTGCTGTCCACGTCAGAAAGCATAACAGATGTGTGCATCTGACAGCCACGAAGCTTTGGCAGCTGTTCCATCGCAAGCTTTGCCATATGATCGGATGCAGCCGTTACAGACAACGCAATCAAGACCTCATCGGTGTGCAGACGCGGATTCTTTGAACCAAGATAACCGATCTTTAACTTCTGGATTGGCTCGATAACCTCCGGTGCAATCAGCTTTCTCTCATGCTCAATTCCGGCAAGCTGCTTTAATGCATTTAACAGCAGTGCGGCAGAGGCACCGAGAAGATCACTTGTCTTAGAGGTAACGATGGTTCCATCTGGCAATTCAATGGCAGCGGTCGGAACACCTAACTTCTGGGATCGATCCAAAGCAGCTACTGTTACCTTGCGGTCAGCCGGTGCAATCTTTGCCTGCTTCATTAACAGCTCGATCTTATAAAGTTCGTTTTCACCGCCATCCTCTTTTGCAATCTTATTAAGTGCTGTATAATAGCGGCGAATGATCTCCATTCTGGATGCCTCGCAGCATACCTCATCGTCCACGATGCAGTTTCCAGCCATGTTGACACCCATATCAGTTGGGGACTTATAATAGCTATTTTCTCCGTAAATGCGCTCAAAAATAGCATTTAAGACAGGGAAAATTTCAATATCACGATTGTAGTTTACAGTTGTCTTACCATAAGCCTCCAGATGGAATGGGTCAATCATGTTGACATCATTCAGATCGGCAGTTGCTGCCTCATAGGCAAGATTAACTGGATGCTTTAACGGAATGTTCCAGATCGGGAAGGTCTCAAACTTCGCATAACCTGCATTCACACCTCTTAAATTTTCATGATAGAGCTGAGAAAGACAAGTTGCCATCTTGCCGCTTCCTGGTCCAGGAGCCGTAACGACAACAAGCGGTCTGGTGGTGCGCACATACTCATTCTTGCCAAAGCCATCTGGGCTGACAATCAGAGAAACATTGGACGGATAGCCGTCAATCGGATAATGACGGTATACGTCAATGCCCTTCTTCTCAAGACGCTTCTGGAAGGAAGCGGCACTAGCCTGTCCAGCAAACTGTGTGATTACAACACTGCCGACATACAGACCTCTCTTTTCATACTCAGCCTTCAGACGAAGCACGTCATCATCATACGTAATACCAAGATCGCCGCGCTTTTTATTCTTTTCAATGTCCACAGCAGAGATTACAATTACAATTTCAGCCATGTCCGACAACTGCATCAGCATCTGAAGCTTGCTGTCCGGTGCAAATCCTGGCAGTACTCTTGACGCATGGTAATCATCTACAATCTTTCCACCAAATTCCAGGTATAACTTATCGCCAAACTGGCTGATTCTCTCCTTGATGTGTTCTGACTGAATTTTGAGGTACTTCTCGTTATCAAATCCGATTTTCATTTGTAGTTCCCTTCTCTTTTTTTTATTTTAAAAGTCAAACAGCGACAACTGATTCGACTCTGGAAGATCACTTAAGATTCCCAGCTCCGACAGCTTATCACTGACGGTCTGTCCGACTTTGGCGCGCTCACGGAAATCCTGCTTGGAAAGGAATGGTCCTCCCTGAGCGGCCTCTACAATGGATTCTGCAGCCTTATTTCCAAGGCCTTCAATGGAACTTAGTGACGGCATTAACTTACCATCTACGATCTGGAATCGTGTCGCCTGTACCTGAAACAGATCAATCGGTACAAACTCGAATCCTCTGACATACATTTCCTGAACGATACGCATATCGTGGTAGGAATCCTTCTCCTTTGGAGAAAGCGTATCCATACGGCTTTCATAATCAGCCATGTGCCGCTCCAGATCGTCCTTGCCCTTGCACATTAACTCGTAGGAAAATGCGGTGGCACGAATACTGAAATACGCCGCATAAAATGCTTGCGGGTAAAAAATCTTGCAGTAAGCAATTCGCCACATCATCATAACGTAGGCTGCTGCATGTGCCTTCGGGAACATGTACTTGATCTTCTTACAGGACCAGATATACCAGTCTGGCACATCGTGATCGATCATGGTCTGCTCCCACTCTGGCTGAAGACCTTTTCCTTTTCGAACCGCCTCCATGATCTTGAACGAAAGACCCTTTTCGATACCTTTGCTGATCAGGTAGATCATGATATCATCACGCGTACAGATGGCAGTGGAAA
>CAVCXB010000014.1:0-35201 GCA_963605535.1 Wujia chipingensis | reverse complement strand
CATTACAGACAAAATTTGGCATCAACAGTCTGCTTGCCGGTATTGTTGTCAACACAGGTCTCTATTCGGTCAATATCGCTGTCATGGGCGGTTCCTCCCTATTAAATATGAACAAAACTGTGACAGTATTTACCATGATGAAGGATCTGCTCTCCGGCACACCGCTTGCAAGCTACTATAAGCTGGTGGTTGCCCTGATTGCCGTTATTGTCGTAATCGCGCTTCTGACTTTGTTTTTGGGTACACGCCTTGGTCTTGCGATCCGCGCAACTGGCAACAATCCGATCATGGTAAAGTCCTCTTCCATCAATACGGTCTTCACCACCATCGTTGGTCTGTGTGTTGCAAACGCATTCACCGGTCTGTCTGGCTGTCTGCTTGCGCAGTACCAGAAATCTGTTAACATCGACATCGGCTCCGGTATGGTAACAATCGCACTTGCCTCCCTGTTAATCGGAGCAACGATTCTCGGACGCGGAAAAATTGTGACACGTGCCGTTGGTGTTGTACTTGGCTCCTTTATCTTCCGCCTTGTTTACACCATTGCGCTGCGTTTCCATCTGCCGGCCTTCATGCTCAAGCTTGTCTCCTCAATCATCGTTGTCATTGCACTTTCCTTCCCTTATTTAAAGACACAGATTCCGATGATGAAGCGCAGATTGACGCATCCCAAAAGTCGATAACCCAACGAGTCGATAAAACGGAGGATTTGAATTATGCTTGAACTGAAAAATGTTTCAAAAACCTTTAACCCAGGCACAGTAAATGAAAAGAAAGCCCTCGATAAACTTTCCTTAACTTTAAATGACGGCGATTTTGTCACCATTATCGGTGCAAACGGCGCCGGAAAATCAACTCTGTTCAATGCGATCTGCGGCACCTTTTATACCGATGAGGGACAGATCATTTTGG
Source organism: Wujia chipingensis (assembly GCA_963605535.1). Lineage (GTDB taxonomy): Bacteria > Bacillota > Clostridia > Lachnospirales > Lachnospiraceae > Anthropogastromicrobium > Anthropogastromicrobium chipingensis_A. Next base: position 34,289 of record CAVCXB010000014.1, on the reverse strand, counting down.
ACGGCGAAGATATTACGTTACAGCCAGATTACATCCGCGCAAAAAAGATCGGTCATCTGTTTCAGGATCCAATGAGCGGCACCGCACCTGGCATGACGATTGAAGAAAATATGGCGCTCGCTGGTTCTAAAGGCGGTTGGCTCTCCCGCGTCAGCAAGAAAGAAAAAGAGCTGTTTCGTGAGAAGCTTCGCCCATTAAATATGGGTCTTGAGGATCGCATGCACCAGCCGGTAGGTTTACTTTCCGGTGGACAGCGTCAGGCGCTTACCCTTGTGATGGCGACTATCAATCCGCCGAAGCTATTGCTTCTCGATGAGCATACCGCAGCGCTCGACCCAGGTACTGCTGAGAAGGTCTTAAATTTAACAAAGTCCATCATTGCCGAGCATCATCTGACCTGCATGATGATTACACACAACATGCAGTCGGCACTTGAACTTGGCAACCGCACCTTTATGATGAACAGCGGACATATCATTTTTGATACGTCAAATGAAGAACGCTCAAAGCTGACCGTAAATGATCTGCTTGAGCGCTTCAAGGAAGGTGTTGGAAAGCAGCTTGATAATGACCGTATGCTGCTATCCTAATTTTATAAACAATTTGACGCTATTATTTGTTTGATTTCATAAGCATTTTAATGTGATACGTTTGCATTCGCATTTAGTTTTGCCAGCTGATCTGTTCTCCGTACACAAGCGGATAATGGATCAGCTTTTTTGCGTCCAAATCTTCCCGGTGCATATCAACTGCCGTAATCTGATGATTCTCATATGTTGTATAGTAATAGATTCCTTTTGACGCATTGCAGCAGGACGTATAAATCGTGATCTCATAGGCACCCTCGCGCACCTCACAGCAGCCTCTCTGCTGGTCTACAGAGCCTAAAATATGGAAAAACTGGCTGACGCTCTCCGCTTCTGAATCACCCGAAAACGAATTTGCTTTCACAAAGGCAACGCGGGCAAAACGAGATTCTGAGGAGAGATCACCTGGAAGACCAAGCGCACCCATTCCACGACTGTATGCCTGAAGCGGCAGTGGATTGTTTCCGCCGAATGTATTGGCTGGCTGCTTTGCCGATAAGCCCATGTAGCGGGTCAAGCCTGCCATCTGACGATCAAACGGCGGATTGTTTGTCAGCACACCGACTGGATTGTCATAAATCTTAATGCCCTCACGTACCGATTCGAGTGTGATTGCCTCATCGCGGTCTGCGATAATCCAGTGAAGCGGTGATACTGGCATCGACTCATGAAAGGATGTATTTGTAATGCAGATACGCGAAAGAAGTGCTCTCGCCTCCTTCACACTTGTACACTGGCCTAAAATCCATGGAATTAATTCAAATTGTGTGATGTTGTCTTTCTTCTGCGCTGCATTGTCCTCGTCTTTTGGTGGCTCTCTATAAAATGCATTGCCGACAAAATTTAGGCCTGCCATTCCAAGCCCTTTTTCGTTGATTGCATCGTAGTACAACGGGTACTCTCCTGCCACATGTGCCATACCGATCAATGCATATTTTGTCTGATACGGCTGTCTGTGGCGCATCACAAATGAATACCCACGCGGTGTTATCGTTACTTCCTCTCCGTAAGAACACTCATAATCCAGTGTTCTTCCCATGTAAAAATCTTTTGTCTTATAGGTTGCTGCGGTACACATAGTCTGCCTCCTTATTGCTTATTACTTGTTGTTTATTACTTGCTACTTTTTCTTACTTGTTGCTTTTTCTTACTTGTTCTATTGCTTTCTCTTTACTTTTTTATGCTGTCGATAAATGGTTCTGCAAGATCTTTTAGCTGATCAATCTGCTCATCCGTCAATAACAGTTCTGGCGCCGTTATCGTATTTTGCTGGACAAGCTTGTTGGCTGTTGCATGCACGTCTGCCTGAATCTGATTTCCATCGCCATCTGAAACAGTCACCGTAAGCGTAAACGTATAATTATCTTCCTTATCTACCCAAAATGAGAAATTCGCATCTGCCTGCTCCGGCTCGATTCCAACGAGCTGTGCAAAATAATCGGCATCAATCGTAAATTCTGACGCTCCATCGGTCTTGTTTCTCACCTTAACAGTTGACCAAAGCTTTGGATCAAACAGGTGCTCCGGTTCAATCAAAAATAGCACTGCATCCATTCCACCCGGCATTTTTAACGGATTCTCAACTGTTACGCCTGTAAGATCATAGATCAAGTTAGTAAGCTGCTCCATTGTAACACAGTGATCTTTAATCCATCCATTGTAAGCGATCTTTAACAGAAAGCTCTTGTCAATCTCATCACCAGCAAGTGCAGATATGATTGAGTCTATCCCAAAATAGCAATTTCCATCCACCAGGTAAAATGTCGTCAGCGCATTCTGTTCCTCTGTCATATTTTCTTTTAGCTGCAATTTTAAATTTTTTTGTGCGCTCTCACCCGCTGCAGTAAATTCTGCCGTAAGTGAATCCGTATTTAAAATCTCCTGAATCAAATCTGCTACCGACTTTAGCTTATCCGAGGGCTCAAAGGTCAACGTACAGTCCGCTGTAATTTCATAGCCATTCCCTTCTACTAGCTTTTGTAATGTCTCAATGGTCTGTCCTGCATTCATGAAAAAATGTACGTAAAAAACTACTGCACCTGCAAACAGAACTGCCAAAGCGATCAACACTACAAGTACTATCTTTTTTCTTTTGCTCATACTCACACTTCCTTTCAACTGGCTTGCTGGGCTTTCGGTCTATAAAGAATTCTTTTGGCCTTTAAGAATTATAAATCCTTGGCAGCTTTCTGTAAACGGACAAACTCGCGCTTTTGTAAGGTTATAAAAAAGATCTCCCATGCGATCCATTTGGATCACACAGAAAATCTCATTTATTTGTTATTTCTTACTGTTTGTCAGGTTCAATTAGAACTTACCAGCCTTAGCAGCTTCCTCGATCGAAACAGCAGAACACAGAAATATCAGCATTTTCAAGCTTTTTGTACTAACGCTATACGAACCTAATATAGCTTACAATTATTTTTGATGATATAATATGTCTCTTCCCTCCAGTTTGCCGCTGGAGGGATTTCTTCTATATTAATATGTTTTACAACACATCCTTCATCTAACTACATAGTCCAGGCTAATCCATCCGGCGCCAGATTTAAGCTTGCCCCACTTCGATGCTCCAGTACCAGATGCCTCATCAACGATGGTGAGTGACATCGTTTCAGTGATCTTTCCAGCAACTGGGCTGTTGACGGTCGGCTGCTCGCGGATGTTAAGGACGTGATCTGGGATACTGTTGACATCTACTTTCACCATATATGGAGCGATTGTCTTCGTATAGTTAAGACCAAAACCCTGCTGAATACCGGCAATGATCGCCTGTGCAATCTTGCTCTTGTTGACCAAATACCAGTCCATGTCGTCCTGATCTGTGATGAAGCATGTCTCGAGAACCGCATGGGATACGCCTTGAGCACGCACCTTTGACTGAACCATCAAGCCATTCTTATAACTTTCCTGCCGCTGGGTGACTACTACACCGTCCCATGCCTGTCTGCTTCCAATGGCATAGAGGTTGTTCAGGATCGCATCCTCGACAGAGTGTCCAGTCTCTGATTTATCGATATAAACCATACTACCTTTCATTTTGCCGTCACCTGCAGCATCCACTGTGGCAGATGCATTAAAATGGACCTCAAGCACATAATTGTATGGTGTGAAATCATACTGGCCTCCATGCTTGAAGTATGAATAGTAGTTACGATCCGGAGCTACATCGCATGGCACACCTGCCCGATCAGCTGCTGCCTTGATCAGGTCACGCAGCTCACGAGTTAAATTTGCCTCCTGATAACCACATCCTACTGCTCCCGGATCCCACGATCCATCTACGTTCCGGCCGTGTCCGGCCATAACTAACATGCGAAAACTCATTTTATTATTTTTCTCCTTCTTTTTGCCAAAATAAAAGTGTCCCCACTTATTTGATATGGAATCACTGCCCAAATAGTCATACGCAGCATACAAGTTTGCCAGCTTTTCTTTGTCGGGCTGTCCATTTCCGTCCGAATACTTGGCGAAACTCCGAAACTGTAAAATCTCCGCATCTGGAAAGCGGCACTGTCCCTGCTCGAATACTGATTGCGTTGCCTGAAGGCACTGTGGATCATACTGTTCCGATGGTGCAGTGAAGGCAGATGCTAGGCAAGTGTTCAAGTCTTTATAATATGGAAGCAAATCATGGATACACTGTGCGATGGCCAATAAAGCATTATAGTTCTTCCCCGAAAAAATACCGCCCTCTGCGTATATCACTTTTGCAATTTTAATCAACTCTGCTGCTGTCATTTCATTTCCTTTCCGCCAGATTGCGCTGGCGCAAAAATAGGAGAGCCGAAGCCCTCCTTCAAAAAATACTATTCATCGTCCTGGCTCTGGTTGATTGCTTTATCAGCAACTTCGAGGCCTTTGGTTAGAATGCGAGGTACCTTATACCCCATTTCCACAAAATTTTCCAAAATTGATCGGATCTCATTAACGATCAATGAGGCCAGAACAAACCAACCGAGCAAAACCGTGATCTCAAGATTGATACCCAATGTCGCGCCGATCTCGACAAAAACAGCTGATGCCCCAAAGGCCACAGCGATCATCAGCCAGTAGCCAAGCTTTTTCAGCACACCTTTCCAACCTGCTGCTGAGTTTTCTTTCTGAGCCATTCTTGACTTAGCCCAACCGGTAATCCAGTCGGCCACGTTGAATGCTAAGAATAAGGCGAAAAGCATCCAATGCTCTCCGAAGATATAGCTGAGTACAGCAATCACCGCGCCCGCAGCTGCGTTATATGTATCTAATACTTTCATACGTTTATTTTCCTTTCTCGCTGCGATAATGCAGCATATACTTTTTATTTTGCTGCTTTTCGGCAGCAGGTGCCCTGATGTAAATCATATTCTTTCCTATAAAAATACCGCAGGCATTTGACCCGCGGTACTTCCCCTTTTAATTTTTTATTTGCTCATCGTACTCTTCTTTTGAAATAGTCGATATATGTGCCAACTCAAAAGAAACCTGATAAGTTGTTACTGGTGCAAACCAATAATCCCTGTAGAGTTTTTCTCCTATCTGAATATACTGAGCTTGCGTTTCATCCGCCAACAAAAGAATTTTGTGCTTTGCCTGATAATACCGAAGATTCTGGGTTGAACCAACCCGAATCGTTCCCATCGGCTCAACAATTTTATAGTACGTCATTCCTTCCCTCCTTAAACAGACACACCTATCACAATCATATAGTTTCCGCCTACTCCAGTAAACATATATGGTGAACCCGTTGTCCATACAACCAATTGGCTTCCAGAATTTCCTGCATATGCAGAGCGTGTCCACCATGCCAACATCTTTATCCAGTAGCCACCGTCAGAAGCTGCAATATTAGAAGAATCTTTAATAGTCAAACTTCCAATTTTCAAGTGTCTGCTCACAGTTTCTGGCGCAATATAACAATAACGATTGTTCTGATCATTTGACTTGACCCAAATATCTCCTTCTTTTGCTGTATAGCTTGACATCGTTGTTGGATCTGCAGTACCTGTTATAATTTTTGCATCTTCTGGAATAATGATTCCTCCGAAACGAATTCTTGCATTATCACTATTCCAATAGCCTACCGCTGATCCTTCATTTGCGTATGGATCACTCCAGGTACTACCAACTTCTACTGCCGACGGAACATAGATATAATCATTCGAATTCCTAATGGATGAAGATCCGTTTCCTTCTGACGCTGGAATTTTTACCTGTTTGATGATTGCCTGCCATTTATACGGTAACGCTTCATAAAAACGAGTATTAACAAACTGCCGTAATTTTGAATCTTCCCAACCTCCAGCATTACCACTTCCAGTTGCGCTTCCTGCTGTATACTGCCTTGTCAAAGCATGTGCTGCAAAAAATGATGCATTTGCTCTGGCACTGGTTCCTGACGCTAAACGATATCGATCTGGTCCCGAAAAATCCAACCTTAATGTTTCTCTTGGCCACGCAGCAAGTTTCTGTGCAACCTTTGCTCCTAAATCGCTATACCAGATTTTACACCAATGCAGCCATCCAGTTCCATAGTAATCGTGTCCTCCATCTTCCGTAAACCGAACAGCTCCCAACGTTAAAATCTGATCAGTCTGTGTTTTTCTAACGCGAACCGATTCAGATGTTGTCAGCGTCTGCTGATAGGTATTTCCACTCGTGTCTATTCCGTACAAAAATACTGAGTTTGATCCTTTTGCATGCCGAATTACAAGCATGTTTCTATTTCCTCCAGCACCAATTTGAACGGTTTTATCTCCCCACTGTAGTGTAGGTGCTCCACTGTATCTGAGTCGAAATCCTTCACTGCCATCTTCTACAAATGCTGAGAACAACGTTGCTCCAGATGTTTCCGCAGCAAACTCATAATCAATTGCCAATGTAAAAGAGGGTGCCTCCTCATCAAATAACTTAATGTCAAAATCCTGATATGTTTTTCCATCAAAGTATTTTTCTTCTGCCAGCACCTGTTGTCTAACATTGGAAAAATTAAAATCTTCTCCTAAAATAATATCAATATGATCTTTTAACTCAAAATAACTTTCAGCCAATCTCGCTGTACAGATACCATACACCTCTGCGCAGGACATCTCACTCAGATCTTTTCCCTGTGCAGGAAGATCAGCACGTTCCCATACAGCATAAACGTCCAAATCAGATGTGACACATCCTGTACTCTTGTCCCACCCGGTAAATACGTTATAGACGTAGGTGCTTTCTTCTGATGTGTTCGTTGGCATATCTCCATCAAATACAGCTTCCTCGCCGTACTGTAATACCTTTGAGCCAAGCGATACACCTGGCCTAGAATACCAGGTTACCGTATAAGTTCTAATAGAGGTTGTATACTGGGCTGTAATCGTCAAATCCGTCAATACCATGCCACCAACATTATCCCAACCCGAATATGTATAATGATACTGGGCATCGCTCTCATGTGTTGGCGTACTGATCAGGCCCTCTGCTACTGGATCAATCGACTTTGAACCACGGTCTACATACTCCTGATACAAAATCTCACCATTATAATTAACATAAGTCACCAGATACTGTGTTACCAAATTTTCAGTATTATAGGTTACTTCCAGATCACTCCATGCCTTTTTGTAATTGGCAATCTCCTGCTGACGGATACCTCCTGACACATAACAGAAACCTGTTACCAACGAGAAGAACAGCTTTACCATCTTGTTTAAAAGCGTTGTGTCTCCCACTGTCCAGTTGATATTGTACAGATTCAATACCTGTAATGTGTTGATGGTCTTGGTTACAATGTCCAAACTGTCTAGTGTGCCGCCTTCAAGTGTTAAGGTCTCAAGTGCTGCCAGTGTACAATCAAAGTCTGTTAGGTCGTTCAGATTTCTCATCGTCAGTGTGTTGATGGTTTCTGGCAGATGAGCCATCTGCACCTTGCCGTTTGTCGCAAAGATGACGCCAGTGAGCTTCGTTCCCTCTGCATACAGCTTCAGCAAATTGCTGCACTGTGCCAGATTCAGCGAACCAGTAAGGTTTTCGCAGTTCCGGATGTCCAGTTCTTCCAACAGTTCGTTACTGCCAAGTGTCAACGAAGTAAGTCGTGAATTCGAGTAGCCTTTGGTTGTATTTCCAAGAACTAATTTACGGAGCTTTGCCGCCATGGAGAAATTGTTGGCCGCAATGTAGCAGGCTGACAGGTCATTTAGAACTGCAATTCGATTCGCGCCATAGATCGTTACCTGCGTGTCGTCCATTGCCGACAGCGGGCAGTCAATTTTGTATTCTACACCAGCTTTCGCGCGAACTTGCTGGGTGCCGCCGTTTCCGAACATTACGGATACATACATGTCCGAATACGGAGTGATGCGCAGTGTATAGTCTGGCGGTACTGCCACATCTCCAGTAGGAGTATAGCAGCGGAAAGTGATACGGTTATTATCACCAACGACCGTGTTCATCAATGCCTTTGTGCCAAAGTAGATCTCCTGATCGCGCATCCACTGGCGGCGCTGATACTTTTTGCGGCCCTGCATCATGTCTCGCAGATATTGCACGTCATGTTTCGGCTTTGAATTGTCGATACTTTCTCCTGTGAAGGTACGGATATACTTTCTCTGGATGTCCAGACGCCAGATCTCCTCCGGGTAACACTCCTGATAACTATCAAACTGATTGATTAGATCGTTCGCGCTAAAACACTCAGACGCAACAGAAGAAAATACACTTGTGATCTCGGATGCCAGCAGATCACGAAGTCTGCACCAGAACACAGAGGTTGCACCGTTGAAAACGTAACCAGAAGAGGGATCACCGTCAACATTGTAATCACCATCCTCTTTTCCGTATGGGAAGATCAATTCACCATTGTTGTTAATTCCCAATGCAGTATCATTATCATAGTCCCAGAGGTCAAAGGCATACTGTGTATAGTAGGTCTTTCCTGCTGTGATAGCGGTATCTTTGGTTGCTGTATAAGAGCCATCTGAAGATAACTCCGCGTAAACGTGTAGCAATTCCTTAACTGGCTTTGTTACTTGACGATACATACCAGTTTTAGCGAAGTGCCAGAAGGTGTTCTTGGCACGATTATCCATCATGGTATAAATATGAGTAAAAGCGTAGAAGAACTCAACGGCGCTGCGCACGCACCACTGATCAAGTTCCTGAACGAACTCTTCATCCGTTGATGTAACAACCCAACGATAAAATGCCCTCCATACTTCGTTGTTTAGTGCCAGCTGTGCCTTCCCTCTGCCAGAAGTATCATTAACCAGCTTGCCATCTCGGTAGTCACCGCAGCACGCGTAGCGCGGCTCGAAAGAGTGATCCCCATCGAAACCCTCGTTGTACAGGCACCAGTAACGCATGTTGTCTTTGCTTTCCCACTCGGCTTGTGTGATCGGATATACGAAGCTGTCTGGCTTTGCAACAGACACAGGCGTGTAAACCGTATTTCCATCATCATCCGTGCCTTCTGTCAGTGTATACTTCTCCAGCTGACGATTACCAGAAGAATCCAGATAGACCCCCGACTGGAATACCGCATTGTTCTTGGTATTGTCGGAAATCTCAATGGTAAACTCGTTCATGTCCTCTGGGTCGTAAGCTCTGGTATAATCCGTCTTCTTGGAATCACCCAAATTGCCCAATGCGTAGAAATGCCACTGGGTATCTAAAAACTCGTTGTGGGTAGAGATGTCTTCGTTTGTTTCTCGAATAAAAATGACGGCAGGAACAAATTCCATATCATTCTTTACTTTACTGTCTCTGGCTGCGGCAGGCGAAATGTACGGCAAAAAGTCATTATAGCGTTTCTGAAGAAGTGCATTGTTTACATTATCGGATGATGCAATGTTAACCTTCAGATTAAAGAAGTTGTTTGGAACGGAGGTTCTCGTCAGCGATATTTTTCCAGTACTGCCCTTCCAGTCTGTACACTTTTCCGTATATGCATTTTCCGTATTATATCCCAACGTTACCTGCGAAATATAATCCGTTTCTGGATTCTTGATCTTATCCGTAGGCTTATGTATTCCGTCACAATTAAATAGATAGTCCTGATTTCGCCCAGAGTTTCCATAGTTGTCTGATGTGGTTCCCTGGCCACTGTGCCAACCATTCTCAAAATACCAGTTATCATAGTATTCGTCACCGGGATATAAGTCTCCTCCCGGAGCATGAATACAGCGAAGATTCGATTTTACAAAGACCTTCTTGCTCGTGGTAAAATGGTCTGTCTCCAACATCAGCACTTTCACATTCGGAATTATCGGGGCCAAACGTTCTGGAGTAAGTTCCCCTTCTCCGCTATACGGAGTGTAAGTTCCCGTTTCACGGTTGTAGTAGATACTGTTGCGGTCATATCGCGCCAGCATCGTTGTGGAGTCACGTGAATCCGCAATGAAGTTTCGCATGATGTCTTCCGTTGTCAGTGCCGTGGAATAAATCTTCAGACGATAGATACGGATATCGCAGGCATTTGATCCGATCTTTAACGGCTGTGCATTATACTGGTAAAAACGATCACCGCTATCATAGACAAATGCCTTGGACGGCACACCATCCTCGTATGCCATGACAAATGCTTTTGCAGTGGAATCTTCCCGATCAAGAGTATCAATATTGATATCCATTTCAATGATATCCTCTTCACTGTACGGCATGTAAAGATAAGTATTTGTTGCGGCAACACCTGACTCTGTATCATTGTCACTCGCATTGTTGGTCTTCAGCCAACCGCTATGCGCACTCATTTGGATCCCCATGTTTACGGTTGCACCGGTTCCTTCATTTACTGCGGTTTCCACGTTGCTCATCCACACGGCATTTGCATCCTGCACGTTCTCGACCATGAAGACCACTTTCAACTCTGCACCGTTTATGGACGGATTTGCGGTCAATCCTCCATCAAACATCTTGTAATCCAGCGTTACTGATGTTCCTGCTTTAACCAGAAAATAGGTGTCTCCGTTATCATCGGTCTTATAGCCGCCGCCGGACCAGTCGAAATTATCAGATACCGTAAACTTATATTTGTCATTGTGCCACTCTCGATCCGCAGATGAATTTGTGATTCCAGTCGGGTTAAAATCAACTTCCAGATTTCCGGTTACAGGTGATACGTCAATGCCTAACTCCGTGATTTCCACCTTGATAACAACAGTTGTGTCACGGCAGACAAGCTTCAGCGTGTGCGTTCCTACCTCGGAAGATTGGTAATTCCATACATTCTGGCTGGATGTAATCGTATCGGTACTAATTAACGCATCATCCTCGTATCGCTTCACAACTGGATAGTTGGTGGACGGATCATACACGTTGTAAGTAATCGGTGTGGTATCGTACTGTCGTGCCTTTAGAATGCCATAATAGTCGTTACGGTAGATGCATCCAATGACTGCTGGTTTATAGCTGCCATCTTCCTCGCTTTCGTCATACCAGATGATGTCGCGATAAATGTGAGCAGTCTCAACAAGCGTGTTATTTACGGTCGCTGTGATCCAGACTTCAAGTAGATGCGCGCCATGCGGCTGAGTTGGGATTGTGTAGGATTGCAACGTACCCGATGAAGATGTGGTTACGGTGTCCTCAACTCCATCTAATTTAAAATGGACAGTCTTAGCAACCGATCCGTATGGAGTGTAGGAGAACGATACAGAACGGCCGACAGCGGTTGTATAGCGGTCGTTAAAGGTGGACTCGATTCGAATATCAACCTTCTGAACCGTCCATGATTTCACGACTGTGGAGCCTCCTTCATCGGTTACGGTTAAAGTGAACTTCTGTGTTCCTACGGAAACATAGTCCGATAAATCGAATGAATTTCTTCCCTGTGTCAATGCGCCTGACATCAATACCGTGCTTCCGGACTTCCAGATATAGTTTGCATCGATCGTCTCGCCATCTGCATCGGTGCTAGAAAAGTCGATCTCAATTACAGCAGAATCGGTTGTGGTGATGATAAGTGGTGATGGCGTCACACGATCTACCGTAAGCGTGGTCGTGACCGTGCCGCCACCTCCACCACCGCCTGCTGGAAGAGTTGTCTGGCTGGCGATTTCCTCAGCATCACCTTTCACCTGATATAAGGTCAGCACATAGTTTTGATTGTCGTCCTGTGTCACGGTATGGTAATAAGAGTAACCTTCAGTGTCAATGTTATCAACATCGCTTCGGATCTTGTCTACCGTTTTGCTTAAAGAAGAAAGGTTGGTTGCATTCGATTCTATGTTCTGTGTATTCGCATTCACCGACTCTCTGATAGGCGCAATGATGGAATCTACCTGATCTTTTGTATAGCTGTTTCCCCCGATTACACGGTACGCGCCGTTAATGAAGCGATAATGGATGTAGGATCCACTCTCCTGATCAGTAACATAGTAATCCGTGTATGCGTTGCCCTGATCGGCATCTGGAAGTGTAGACGATACATAAGCTAAAGAACCTGCGATTACTCTCCACTCTCCGTCAATGTACTTGTAATACAAGTATCCGCCGTTCTGCTTAAGAATATAGTCTGTATCGGCATCCGGAGTAACGGAATCCAGCGAATCTACAACCAGCGTTGTGGACGAGCCGAAGACATCCCACTTCTGGGTGCCATCATCATCTGTAATCCACCAGTACTTATCATAGCCGGTCTTAGACTTATTCGGAAGCAAATAGAATGTCATGCTCTCTCCGGCATTTGGAAGCTCATCCACAATTTTGATTGTGAATGCCTTATAGTCAGCCAAAAGGGCCTGCGCATAAGTACGAGATAATGTAAGAGCACCTTGAAACGTATCCGACAAGTTGGTATAGGTAAGTGTATCCGTCAGCTTATAAGCTTCAACGATCTCATCCTTTACCCCGTCTACGTTTTTCTGCACGGCATCCGCTTTGCTCTGTGCGTAAGAGTAGATATCCACCCCACGCCCGTTCGGATCATACACGGATGGCTGCATGGCGGTATCAGCCTTTTTCAGTGTCTCCTCAACCTCAGCGTCTACTTTTGATCGGGTGATACTGCCATCTGTAATGGTCATCGCTGCCAGCTTTCCGCTGCTCAGGTAGCGTTCCATCTCAGAGCTAACAGCCTGCGAAATTTTTTCTGCAATGACTTCGTTGTTCTCTAGCTGAGTAACCTTTTGGGACAGATCGTCTACGGATGACTGACTTGCTTTCAGTGTGATTGCATCCGCATTTTTCTTTTCAGCTGCTTGCGCTCTTGTGATTTCAGCATCGAGATCGGACTGCTTCGCTTTCTGGTTGATCTGGCGCTGTAGTTCCTTATCTGCTTCTACCAGATCGGATACACTCTGTCCATTCCAACTTGACAGTGCATTCATCTTGGTAACTAGCTGCTGGTACAAACTCTCCGAAATCTCCGTGCTGGATGCATCTGAAATCAGGTTGTTCTTGTCGATTGTCAATGTCACATAGTTCGTTGTACCGATGATTTCCCCTCCACTGCCATACAGCATCATGGTACAGGTTCCTTCGCCGATCTCGGCTGGAAGATAGGCACCGTTTTCATCATCCAAATACTGGTTGTAGGCAACTCCGTTCTGTCGGAACTGGGCAAATTTCAGCAGGTTTTCCCAGTCCTCATCGAGCGTAAACTCGAAGCGGACGAATTTCTGTGAACCTGCGACAAATTCTTTTTTATTCTGCAAAACTTGAAGTTTCTGCCCCTGTACGTTGACTGTTACTTTCATGTCTGTTCACCCTCCTTCTGTGTTTCTTTTTTATTTTCGTTACTGACTGCTTTAAGCTTGCCAATCTCTGTTACTGCGTATTGAACGGCCGCGATGAGATCTGCAACAAGTTCGGTATAGCAGACGGCAAGATACTGCCCACGATCATCCACCAGCCCCCACTTGGATACTTCTTTGGCTTCTTGTGCAATTAAGCCATGGTGGATATTCGTATCTACCCCGTTGACATACTTATAGCTGACTGGCCTGTATTGCATTAATTCTGATAACACGTTTTCAATATTTAATTCTTCAATATCGCTTTTTAAGCGTGCATCCGAAACATTAACAAACGTGCCTCTGAATTGTCCTGCCTGAACAGTACATGCTTCTACTGGATTTGTACCGTCACTTTTCCCGTAAAACGAGATCCAACTTTCTTGTGTATTTTGAATTCTTGCCGTATAATCGTACTTTCCACTGTCGTGGTCAGTTGCTTCCGTATGAAAATCTATATAGGGTGTCGCACCGTCATTTCCTGCAAGCAGTTCAATGCCATAATCAACAAAAATTGCATGCTTAAATTCAACGTCATTGTTAAGCTCACCAACTGACTGCATCGAACCCAGTTTGAAAGAACCTCCCGTATTGATATAAGATTCTGCACCAATTTTAATTTTTCCTGTGGTGAGGCAGTTTCCAGATATCTTCGTGGTTCCTGATGATAGTCCGCTGGACAAATTGCTGACAGAAGTTGAAGCACTCGATGCGGTTTTGCTGGCATTGTCTGCTGTTGCCGAAGCTGCTGACGCTGTGCTACTTGCGCTTTTTGCCGTGCTTAAAGCATCCGATGCATTTTTGGCTGTATTGGAAAATGTAACCGATCCATCGAAATCTATCTTATCCGCTGAAATCGTTATCTTTTCAGCCGACTGATTGATCGTTGAAATGACGGAACCCTTACTAACCTTACTTTCAATCGTTTCGGCATTAAGTTTTATACTCGCCTCAGCCGCGGTGATTCGCTCCGTTGCACTGGAAATATTGCTTTCAGTATTTGTAACACGAGTGGACAATGGATCAATATAGTTTTTCTTGACGCTGGCAGAAATGGAATCTGATGCTTGCGATATATTCGTTTCTGCGGTAGTCATTCGCTTATCTAGCGCATCTATGTAACTTTTCTTCACAGTAGATGTGATGGAGTCAGGAAGTAAACTGATCGAGGCAGCATTATCACTGATCTTCCCGTCAAGCTCTTTATACTTTGCTTCAACATCCGCTGTAATGGAACTGGATGTTTGCGTGATGCTTGACTTTGCAGAAACAATGTCTTTTTCTGCCTGTGTGATCCGTTTCTCTGCATTCGATATATTCGTCTCCGCCCCAGATACTCTTGTATCCAGCGGATCAATATAAGTTGTCTTAACCGTCGATGTGATCGAATCTGGCAACATGTCAATTGAAGAACTATTCTTACTTATTTTGCCATCCAGCTCTTGATATATCGCTGATACCTTGGCGGTGATGGAAGATGCAGTTTGCGTGATTTCTGATCGTGCTGCAAGAATGTCTTTTTCGTTTTGAGTTATTCGGTTCTCTGCTGATTCGATATCATTTTCTGCTTCGGTTACTCGGCCCGTCAGAGGATCAATGTAGCTTTTCTTCACGGTAGATGTGATGGAGTCTGGCAGCATACTGATCGATGCGGAATTATCGCTGATCTTTCCATCCAGTTCCGTATATTTTTTTGATACGTCCGCCGTGATACCATTCAACGTAGCATCCAGTGTCACACCTTTGCCATCGCTGATGTCCTGCAGGTGGAGATTTTTGATTTTAACGATAGCTGCATTCAGTTCACCAGCATTGATGTGGTTTGCATCGATACCAATGGTATAGATTTTCTTCAATATCGCCTTTCCATCCCAACTCACACCGTTGTAAGTCTTGCCGCCATCCGTTGAAAAAATGATGCCTGCTGTATTCACTCGAATGATTATGTACGACTCTTCTACCGTCTTTTTATCGTGAAGATACCAGTTGTGTGCTTCGCCCTCTCCTGTATCCGTTATATATAGGCCGGGTGCCTTTTCCACCTTACTCACAAGGTCCTCGATTGCCTTTTTACGGGCTTCTCGTTCCAGACTGATGATTTCCTCTGCCTTGCTTTCTGTTTCGCGCTTGCTGGTGATCGATGCACCTGTATAAGATTTCTGCGTATCACCAACCGTTATTTTATAATCAGACCGGTCTAGTAGATTTCTGGTGAGTGATACGATGGGGCTTCGAAAATCCAGTCCATGGCGTTTACTCACACAACGGACATTCTTCAAGAAGCGGAAAGACTCTACCTTGACACCCGTTCCAGATAGATCCGCTGCGGTCACTGTGATCGACTCAACCGACTTGATTGCCTCTGCCAGATCTTCTTGTCCTTTACGAAGCAAGTTTTCTGGAAGCGTTACATCTTCATGCTCCACCGTCTTTAAAATCAGGCCATACTTTGATACTGCATCATCACTCTGGACATAATCCTTGCCATTATTTACTGATTTGATGGTCAAATACTGTGCTTCTTTGCCTTCCTCAGCCTCCTGCTTTTTTCCAAGTGGAATGACTGCTGTTGCAAAACCAGAATCAACCTCCTGTATCCGGTCAATGTCTACAATGTTATCTCCATACTTTGCGACCTGATTATTGTTTTCTCGGATTTCTGCCAGGTAATCCAGATACGTTACGCCATCTTCCCAGCGTTCCACCAGAAAACCGCCCATAGAATCAAGCAGCTTCGTTTCTAGTTCTTCCCAGGTTGATGGATACTGTGCGCTTGAACGAACGATATAGTCATTCGGATCTGCAACCGTGACCCTTCCTACTGTAAACTGGCGCTCTTTCTCGACTTGAGCATTATGCTGCGCAATCAGGAAGGCAAAATACTCTCTGGGACTTCCGGCATACTCATAGGGACGCACAACCGTGTCGTTGAGATAAGCGAGATCGCCTTCCGTTGTGCATTCAGTATCATCATAAAAATTTGGATTGGTCTTTGTGATGCGCCCCTTGAATACAGTCTCTTCATCCTCTTTTACTACGATACGTGTGATACCCGGAATGATCGAAGTTTGTGCATATGTATGAGCTGCAGGAATTGTAAACGTTACAGACCCGGCCTTGTTTTTTGCCTGGCTTACCTCTGCTTCCTCCAGCTGCAGCTTTTCAATACGAGGATCATATATCTTTTTGTCATCTGCATAAATTGTAATCATAGCCAGCCCTCCTGATACGTGACTGTTACTTTTCCAGTTCCAGAAAAGTTCAGTCGGTTATCTCCTGCTAAAAAAATAATATCATCAACAGAGTTGTTTCCTGCCACCAGGCTATACTCTACCCCTTTAAAGGTTACTCGCATAGCTGCACTGCAATTGATAGTTGGAATCACACTCATTCCAAGATTTCTGCAAATCAATTCTCCTGATCCTGATATCTGCTTTTCTCGAATAGTGGGCTTTATCTTGTATCGATACGGCTCATACGTGATCGTTAGTTCCGCAGATGACCAATAACCATCGCAAGAGTCTTTTAAGGAAATTCGTCCCATCAGGTAATACTCTGGATCATATGGAAGAATGATTTTGCGCTTTCTGCCATGGCACAATCGCTTTAAGACGGCCATCTGTGCATAGTGATCGCTCATGTCAGTCTGCTTTGACACTTTGATCACCATGGTACCATTTTTATATCGTACATAGCCGTCTTGCTCTGTGTAATCTAAGCTGCCATCCATACCAGTAATATCAATATACTTTGTCTTGGGAGCCGGTGCTGTACGGATGGTGATGCTCTCGATATCATATCCGTAATCTTCCAGCAGATCTACCCCATCAATCATCAATCCGTCCATCACATCACCCCTCTCTGATTCATCTGTGCGTACTCTTGTAATCCTGCATTGATACGACTTGTCATTACTCTGCCGACTTTCTTGCCATCCAAACGTACCTCTGTGTTTTCCAGTGCTCTGGCAACAGCCTCGCCTACCTTTTCATAATCTGGCTCTGACGATGTTGATTCTGACTGTTCTGGGATCGAACGTACCACCGATTCTGTCCCACTTTCCGTTATTGTCTGTGCCAAAATTTGCGGCTGCTGTGTCAGCTGATCAACCACAAAGCTGGTGTCAACTCCTGGCAAGATTATATCTTTGAAGCTATCCAGAGTTACTTCTGCTGTATCCTCTGCCGCTTCTTTAACCTGTTCTTTGCCCTCCTCAATACCACCGGCCCAGCCTTCTGGAACGAAAAGCGCATCCGCTTTTGCGGCAGCGGACGGAGAATGAATCTGAGCAACGGCGCGGAACGTAGCAAGCGCTGCGCGAGCTGAATCGGCTGCAGCAGATACCACTTTTTGTCTACCAGCATTGATACCTGCTGCAAACCCCTCTACAATATATCCTCCAGCGCTCTCTGACTGTCCTCGATAGTCACGGAGCTTTTGAATATACTTATCTGAAAGGTTTGTTGCTGTTTTTGCAGTATCTACAGAGCCAAGGCCTAAGTTCATTGCATGACTGACTGCAAAGCCGTCTGCCCATGCTAAAGCCGTTCCTGCGACCAAAACACCTAAAAGGGATGCTAGAAGATTTCCAGCTGTTGCCGCCGTGTCTGCCGATCCAAGACCATCATCGGTTGCTTCAGAAATGTCAACTGCCGTATTCTCAGCATTCTCTTTTTGTGCCTCTGCTCCAGTGATATAGCCTGCGATGTTATCAGAGCCGATCTGTGTTGTCGCATCCGTATCTGTTAAACCATCCTCTGTTGCTCCTGCGAGTGCGATTGCAGTGTTAGATACTTCCTGCTCTTTTGATTCAGCACCTTCAATGTAACCGGCAATATTATCAGAGCCAATCTTATTTGTCTCCTCCGGCATCGTAAGCTTGTCCATAAAATCATAAGCAATTGATTGGAGGGACTCATTTACCTGTGGACGTTTTGAATCAATCCCATCGGCGGTAGCCTGCGTTGCATCTTGAGCTGTCTGTTGGGCTGTGCTTATAAGACTTTCAGCATAAGCTTTATATCCTGTTTCGGCCTCTGCATTTTCATCCGCAATAATCGTTGATACATTATAGTACTGACTCCAGTTTGCATTCAAATCCTCTATATACTGGACGTTACCCGCGTTAATTTCTTGGGCAATCGCTGCAACAAGAGACGCCGATTGAGGACCAAGATCACGTAGATACTGAACGAATCCAGCATCCAGCACTTCGATGGAACCAGTTGAAACATCTTCTACACCTTTTGTCAATGCGCTTAAGTTTTCTGAATAGCTTGTCATGCCATTGACACAGGATTCGAAGTTTTCAAGGGCTTTGGCCGCCGTGATCTCCGAGCCAGATGACCATTCATTGTAGAGATCAAGCTGACCCATTATGGACGACATCGCGCTTTCATATACACTGTCATAGGTTTCTTCCAGTGTTTTAAAATACTCAGAGACTTCCTGAGTTGTCTTGTAGGTCTGGCCTTCATACTCAATCGTAGCCGTCAAAAGTTTCTCGGTCGAAGTTGTAGTGTTATTCTGAGCATTGGAAAGATTGTTTGTAGCATCCATCGCAGTTGTCATAGATGCTGTATAATCCTCCATCGTCTGATCCCACTCTTTTACAGCAGCATCACAATCAGTCACTGCTGCCTGAGCATCATCTAGTGCCTCTTTCTGGCTTACTAAACCTTTTAAAATACTTTCATTTGCATATTCCACTGAATTGCCAGCATGAATATACGCATCTTCGATGCTCTCCCCAGCATCTTGAAAGCCTTGAGCACGTGCTTCGTAATCCTCCCAAACTTGCTTTGCTTCTGGATCAGCCAATGCCATATTAAAGTTTCGTTGAGCCTCTGCCGCTACTTGAATAGCATCCGCATAGTCAGCTGTAAGTTCTGTGTGATGCTGTGAAAAAGCTTGCTGAATAGCTTGCTCTTTATATGCATCTGTTAGCTTATCTACTTCTTCACGAGTCCTACTCAATTCACCTGTTTGAGCATCTAACGAAAGATTCATGTCTGGAATAAGTGAATTTAGTTCATCTACATAAATTCCCATAGTAGCCAGATCCGTTGCTGAAAGATCCGCCTTGTCAGCCAATTTATATAAGTTATCTGCCAATCTTTTCGCAAGCTCAACATTTGCTTCAATTGAATCCTTAGAAGATTCAAAGCTTTTTCTCTGATTTTCTACCTTATCATATATAGCTTGCACTGCATCAGAAGTATTCTCTGCATCCGCAAGTAGCTGATGAGCTGTATCAAGCTCTGGCGTTAAAACATCTGTCAAACCTTTGAAAATTCCTGTTGCTATATCGACCACTTTACCTGCTGGACCGGAGATATAACTATATGCTGCAATTCCAAGTCCTTCCAGAGCGGATCCTGCGGCCGTGATTTTACCCTGAAGGTTGTTCTGCATCGTATCCGCCATGTCAGATGCCGCACCGCTGGAATTACGCAGCTCCTCTTCATATCCAGCGATTTTGTCAATTCCCTCGTTGAGGATCATGTTCAAACCAGAAATCGAGTCTGACGTAAAAGTAGACGCTAAAGCTGCTGCCTTTTCAGCATCGCCCATTCCCTGCGTTGCGGTATCAACATCCTTGATAATATCCGTCATGTCACGGAAATTACCGTTTGCATCCATTACTGCAACGGTTGTATCACCAATGGCAATTTTTCCATCATCCATTTTTGCCGTAACATCACGCATGATCGCAGCAACTTTAGTTCCAGCTTCTGAACCTTTAGCACCCTGATTTGCCAATGCTTCCAATAAGGATGTGGTTGTTTCAATGTCCTGACCGCTTGCATTCATGTTTGCAGCACAGTTCTTATAGGCCTCGCCGAGCTGTTCTGCTGTGGTGTTTGAATGTGCTTGGGCATATGCTAACATGTCAGCCATATAAGTAGCCTGATCTGCTTCCATACCAAATGCGGATAAATAGTCTGTAACCATATCGGAGGCTTTTGCAAGATCCATACCGGAGGCAGCTGCCAACTGCATAACACCGTCAATTGCACTGATGGACTTGTTGGTGTCCCAACCAGCCAACGCCATATACTTGAATGCCTGTGACGCCTCTGTTGCGCTGAATTTGGTTGATGAGCCAAGCTGCTTTGCTTTATCTGACATCTTTTCAAGTTCCGCACTAGTGGCACCAGAGATTGCCTGTACCTCAGACATAGATGCTTCAAAGGCGCTGCCGACCTCAATAACATATTGTGTGGCCTGCTTCACTGCCGCTGTGATCGCAGCTGCGCTTACAAAACCAGCAATGGTCTGTCCTGCTTTACTGACAGCAGCATCAATTCCTTTAAAATTTTCCTGCGTTGATTTTCCAAAGTTTGCGACTGTTTTTTCCGATTCCTGTAGACCAGTCTTTATTCCTTTTTGATCAACACTGGTTTCAATCTTTATCTTTCCATCAGCCACGACCACTCACCTCCTTCATCCGCTGCTTCACATACTCTTTCATACGACGGTTACGCTCTGACAGCTTCATCGTGCTTTCTGTGTCCTCGCCTTTTAGCTCGTACTTTTTGCGCATCTTCGCGTAAAAAGCCTTTTGCTGTTTAGACATGCCCGATGTGTCTACGGTTCTGTACATCATCACTTTGCTGATCTTGCAAGTATCGGAGAGATTTTCCATCAGTGCGCAGAATTTCCACCAATGAATCTCCATTGGCTGAGTCAAATCAATCTGGTACTCTTGCAAAAAAGCTGCCCAAATCAAGCGACTGTCTACACTGTAGTCAATTGCTCTGGTATGTTTCTGAAAACGTCCTCTGCGCTTCTCTTGTTCGTCTTGCTTTCTGTCACAACGAAAAAACCACACAAGCTTTTCGATTGCCTGTGTGGTCTGTTCTGGGGCACTCCCCATGTAAAAAACATTCAATGCAGACAGGATCCGGTCAGTATCACTCAGCTCTTTATCATGCATTATTTGATCAATCAAAATAATGGCGCGGAAGTCCGCGTTGATCGGATATTCCACACCATTAATGATTACCTTATCAGGTAGCTGTTCCAGGAGCCAGTTCATGCTTTTTCACCGCCTCTGCCAGAGTCTCATATTTCTTTGCGATGCAACTGCGCCGGACTACTGCCAGCGCCTGCTCAGCTTGAATCTTTCCAAGGAAATCATAGTACGCTGCCTCGGCCTCCTTTCAGCACATCGGTTTTAGTCGCGTCAATGAAAAATTTACGGTACATGCCGATCTGCCATCGGATATACTCAGACATGGTGTGTCCGGTTGCTTTATATTTTTCATTGGCAGTGGCCATATTACTGACTGCTTTCTCAAAGCGCTTTGCATCTTCTAAGCGTGTATGCTTAAAGTCAATTTCTTTCCCGTAAATTTTCATAGTTGCTCCTTACTCTCCTGCTGACCAGGTATATTCTTTTGGCTGATCGCCGATCTTACGAAACTCGATATCAATTCCTGCTGAATCGCCACTGTTTCCGGAACCATCATTATTAACAATAATTGTAACCTGTCCCTTCTCACCAAGACCAGTCAGAATGTTAAAGTACACGTAATTGGTTACAACCTTGTGACCTGTGCCATACTTGATATCATTGCTTAAACAGTAATCCTGTGCCTCATCGCCAACATAACGATCTCCAGTAATCTTAAAGGTTCGCTGCGTTCCAGTCTTCTGCGTAGACTTACCAGCTCTAATATATGTCTTTTCTGATGTCACTGGATTCAGAGAAGCATCCAGTCCGGCAATATTCATCTGTACGACTGCATATTCAGATTCTTTTGTTGCCACTGTTCCTGTCGGTGTCAGATCAATTGCCAGCACCATATCATCCGCTGTTACATCTCCAGTATACTTTGGATTTGGTGTAACACCTTTCATTAACTCTGCTAATTTCATTTTCTAACCTCACTTTCATAGTAGGTGACGCGGCACTGGAACATGTACCGCGCTGTTAATTGCTCCATATTGACTCCGGCCAGATTCGGCATATTCTGCAAGGTTTCCATCTTCTGTACTCTACAGTTCTCTGGAAACTCCGGATATTCTTTCTTGCGATTCTTCTCTTCCACCCAATCCATCAAACTTTGAGCGAAGGTCATTGCCTGTAAGTTCACATCATCGCCATACGGACTATAGGATTTGGTCATGATGATCGTAAATCCATATTCTTTCACAGCTCCACAACGAATGTAGCGTTTTTTGACCTGATCAGAATAATCTGTCACAAACGCAGCGGAATCTGTGGATTCATCGGAAAAGTTAAAATTCATTTCAGCTGAAATTTCTTCGATTTTGGGCCGAAAAAACTCAACCATTGCATGATGCTTATCCATCTCATCCTCCTGATTTTCTGTAATTCTCATATGCACGCGCTAATGCGTCTTTACGTTCCACCATCATTGCCTTGTCCCAATGTGATGTCGCTTTGGGATGCGGAAATGCACCATATTTCAATCCTCTGCCAGATGGAACCTTTGCAATTCCAGGGCGGGACCAATAGAGACCTTCCCCATTGGTAAATGCGCCTTTCTTTGTTGTTGGGTCGACATACAACTTTCCCTCATACTGGTAATGAGCATATGGAGAGTTGTACTCTACAACTCCGTGATCATCTTCCACATAAACGCTGACATTCTGTGATAAAAGCAAGTGCCTTGCCGGAACATATGGCACCATTAGGCGCTCTGCCTCACTTGCTAAAAAAAGAAGGCTGCCACGATCATGACAGCCGCTCGCATCCTCTGCAATTTGTCTCTTTGGTTTCGTCCAGTTGAATGAAAACTTCATTTCATCAGCCTCCTATGCGGTAATGCTTATCCATCAGGTGCTTCGTGTTGTCCACGGTTTTACTGATAATAAAAGCGTCTGGTGCATACTGGCGAAGCACCTTGGTAATGTTGTTTGTTGTCGGGTCGATCTCCTCCGGGCAGCTACCCTTTATCACAAGATCTCCAGCTGATAACGTGAAACCATTCTGATCCTGTTTCCACTCGTGATACGGTCGGTAAGATGGATTCTTCGGAATCCGGACTGTATATTCCGGCCGGAGATCCATCTGCAAGAAAGTCTGCTGATTTCCGCCAGCTGAGCGGATCATCGCACTGTTATAGCTGCATCTCTCCAACACAGTTTTCTTCCAGTGTTCCTTTTTATCTGGGGAATCAGCTGCTTTGAGACGATTATAAATCGTGATCGTATCACAGTAGTTCGGATTCATTTCAGCCCCCTGTACATCAATCCTGTGTTACAGAGGTACTGCGCGATCAGGCGCCGCACCTCTTTCATCTTGCCTGTTTCTGTCACCGTACTGGATGACAGATCAACCGTTCCACTCTGCCCATCGTTCGACCAGGATGCCAAAGGACCTGCCAAGCCGCTTTCCTGCTGCTCAGTCTTCGCCTTGTCGGCTTGATACAAGACCTCTGCTACTGCACAAGTACACAGTTTGACCTCTTCCGGCGGCTCCGGCATAGATTTGACTCTTCCAAATGTGTAACGGTCGATCTGCGTCCTTGCCTCGCGCTCCCAGTACAAGAAGGATTCCTCTGGCACTACTGGGGATTTCCCCAGCAGGTACCCGGAAGTGTAAAATTCATAATCTGAATATACCATTCCCATAGATTACTCCGCGTGCTTTCTGACACCGACACGAGCCTTGGTCGGTACACGATAGCCAGTGTTGATCTCAACCTGTGCCAGAGTACCGTTGAAGTTCTCGGAGTCCTTCAGACGAATGGTTTCCAGATTGTCGACAACAGAAAAGCCTCTCCAGTCATACATGATAAAATCAATGTCGGTCAGCTTCACGGTCTGAAGGGTTCCAGCATAATCGTAATACTTTGCAGCATCCAGTGAATCGAGCATGTTGCACTCGATCCAGAGCATTCCCATCCATCTTCCGATCTGACCAGTCTGCATGATCTGATCATTTGTAACCGGAGTATACTGATCACCTGCCGCCTCAAGCATTGTGGTATAGGCAGCTACCGATGCCAACACGACATTTGCGGCAGCCTTTCCGATTCGGATTGCCTTTCGAGCATCCAGAATCTCTTTCTTGATGTTTGCCTTGGTCAATGCGGTTGTTCCAGTCAGAACGGTTCCTTCATGTGCCAGACACGCAATACCGGATGCCTGCCAACCCTGACGGCAGTTCTGTGTTGCAAGTGCCAGATGCTCCTCTGCCATTGCATACGGCACTGCATTTGCCTGAATCTTGTAGATCTTCTTGGACTTGGACTGAAGATTATTCAGTCTCAGGTCGATCAGCTCATTTTCAGCTGCTTCATGTGAGAAATCAGATGCAGGAGTCTTCGGATCCTGCACATCATCCTCTGGTAATTTGAAGATCTTTACCAAACCACCGTCTGCATCGCCCTGAAACTGATCATTGTAAGTCATTCCCGGCTGAAAAATTGAATCAAAATACAGATTCGGCTCTACGATCTGACTATACTTCTCTACTACGTTATATCCACCATATTCCATTATTTCTTTCCTCCTCGATAATACTTGTTGTTGCCGTACTTAGCCTTCAAGTAAGCTTCGTCAGCGTCAAGAGTACTTGGACGGTCTTTTCTATTTGCACCGCGTACCCAGCTGCCCGGCTTTGTCTCCTCTTCCTCTTTTTCCTTCTCAAAGGAATCCGGATCCTCTTCCTGAAGCTTTTTCATGTACTCATCCGCTCCGACAAACTGACCATCCTTGTACTCCAGATTCATCATTCCGGCAAGTGCGGCTCTCTGTGCCAGCTTTCCGCGAATCTTTTTACCTGAGAGGTAATCCTTCGCCGCGGCCTCTTTCTGAAGACCTGTAATCTTGCCCTGAAGTGCTGTTGTGTCGGTTCTGTACTTTTCCTCCCAGTCTGCTGCGGACTTTCTGATGCCTTCGATGTCCATGTCCTTATAGGACTTGATCTGCTTATTGGCCTCTGTGAGCTGCTGTCTGATACCTGCAAGCTCAGTCTCTTTTTCCGTATACTTCTCTACGGAAACGTATCGACCTTCGGACAGATCTGCGTACCGGACATGCTTCTGTTTATTCGGTTCTCCGTTGTTATGCTCCTGAAGCTTCTCATCGACCTTAGCGTACAGCTCGTCTCCTAACAGTTCCTTTAATTCCATTGTTCTCCTTGTGAGCTTCGTTTTTATTTGTGGTTTCTCCACCTGCTCCGGCAGTTTTGCTCCCGTACCGAGGGGATATTCCCAGCAGTTTATACGTCTTAAGGGGTTCGGACATAAAATGGACATAAAAATAACACGCATCGCTGCGTGCTTACAAACTTTATTCAGTTGCGCTGGCGCAAATCACTCTTCTGTGTAGTGTGTATTGGTAAGTTTCTTGTAAACGTCCTCGTACAATTCCTGCGCATCGCCATTATATGTGTACTCTGCATAGATTCCATCACCAGACACAGTTGTGGCTGCAAGGCATTTATAGTTTTGTAGCGTTTTACAGCTCCACACAATGAAAACATTGCTTTCATCAATCTTTTCATCTTCATGTGCATTGTACCATTTTGCCAACTTTTTCTTTACTACATTTTGAAAATGCTTCATTCCTTTGATAATCATTAGTCTTATTCCTCCTAAAATTTAAAAATGGGTACAAAAATACCACCGG
Source organism: Wujia chipingensis (assembly GCA_963605535.1). GTDB lineage: Bacteria > Bacillota > Clostridia > Lachnospirales > Lachnospiraceae > Anthropogastromicrobium > Anthropogastromicrobium chipingensis_A. The sequence goes on along the minus strand of CAVCXB010000014.1, from coordinate 8,404 downwards.
CCTCTCGACTGGTGGTATTTACGTTTTTATTACTTTTCCGTCTTGAATATGCTCATTAGGTTTCAAAACACCATAAGCCCGCATAATTTCTTCCAATTTCTGCTCATTTTCTTTTTTCTCAGCACTTGTAGATTCTGAATGTCCAACCACTATTGGTTTTGGTATATCCGTCCATCGTTTTGCAGAAAATAATTTATCCTCACTACCCATTTAATGTTCCTCCAACAGAATCCAATGCTTTCCATCTTGCTCAGTCACAGTTAAAACTTTAAATCTTTGATTCCTCTCATAAAGTACTTCCTGCTCCCTTTCATTTATCATGGTTATATCATGTCCCCTAACCGCATTCTGAATAAAGATTTGCACTTCTCCATCAGGATTGTATAACCCACTTGCACGTGTTGTACTGATAAATTCTGGAAAACTTATTTCATCATCTACCACTATACTTTTTAAAAACTTCTGCTTTAAATCTGCATCACCAAAATACAATGATCTTGAAAGATTTCCTTTGTAATATGGTATCTTTTTCAATGCAGTATCTAAATTTGCAACTCTTTGACTTTCTAATGCTGTCAGCTGCTCTCCATTTCTAAGTTTATCATTTATCTGATAAAAATCAAAACTCACATACTGATTTAAAACATATCTGTCAGCATCTGTCAATTCCATTGTATCAAATTTCTCTGATTTTGCAACATTTTTTTCAAGTTTCGCCAGCTCTGTTTTAGTCGGCGTAAACTTACCTCTCAGTCCATCCTGATACACTCGCTCCATCTGCTCCGGCAGTTCCATTGCTTCCGAAAAAGCCTTGTAGGTCTGCATCTGACCTTGATACTTGGCCTTTTTCAGTGTGATGTCATTCGGATCCGCGCCGCCGTCCTGCATCAGGCGGATATCTTGACGCGTTTTACGCATTCGAGTCTCCATCTTGCGCTGCGCTTGAAGTGCTTCATATGTGGTGTACTTCTTGCCCAGATACTCTTTCGGGGTGTTTTCCTCTTTGATCATCTGGTCAAGTTGCTCGTCTGTATACGTTCTAACAGATACACCGGGGATAAATGGTTTGTAATCATGGTAGCAATTGGCCCCATGCAATCCGGTAACAGTTCCCAATCCACATACATCAATCAACTGCTGCATCGTCCAGACACGCCCTTGCCACGGCTGATGCGTTGGTCGCGCTCCGACATGATATGTAACTTCGTATGTGTCTGTCTGAAGCTGTTCTGCCACCTGTTCGTTGATCTTTCCCTGCACCTGGCGGAAACCTGTCATGACTGCCCTTCTGGCTGCCACGTCCACTCTGTTGTGCCAACCAGAATCGTAATCAATCCAGCGGAGGCCCGATGTGGTCATCGTATTGATTGTGCGTGCCAGAACCGTGTTGTAGGAGAAGGCACCTGACTTGATGTCCATTATGGCAGCGTCAAGCGTCTGCTGGTAGAACTTCATCGTAGGCGAATACATGATACTTCCTGTTGCAGGATCACGAATTGCAAAACCTGTTGAGCCTGTGAGATTCCGGAACGTGTCCTTTGTCTGCCTTTTGGATGCCTCAATCACTTGTAACAACTGAACGTTCTGTTCAAGTGGAATCTGTTCAAAGCCAGATACCTGATACTCTCGATCGTGACCGTAATACTCTCGGTATACGTCATTTGAAAAGATTTTGTCCACCTCATCATCCGTCTTCTCAAGAGTCTCTTTAATCCATTTTCGTATTTGCTCCTCTGACTCGCCTAACTGCTGGAGTCTGGAGATCTCCCAGTCGGCAGAGGCCGGAGAAAAACCATTCGCCTTGATGCGCTCTATGATATCTTTCATAATACGCATCTCTAGCTCTGACATCAGCTCCACAAATGGCTGCGGAATCTGCTCAAGTTCGCCCTGCGTCATTCAATCACCTCTGCCGGTTGCTGAATGGACTTCTTGGCCTGCTCTTCTGACTCTCCATAATACTTTGCGCGGTATTCCCAAAGCTGCATGGCACCCATCGCAACATCTTCTCTGTCGGTTTTACGCTCTGCATCCTTATCGACAACCACGCTGTCGTCAAAGTCCGTGCAAAGCTCAGAACTTCCTTCCGGCGCAAGATGTCCAATTGTGGTCCATGCGTTCATTGCATCCAGCAGACCAAGGAGCGCATCTCTTAGACTATTTTGAATGGCTTTTACCATCGCATAGGAACGCTGTTTTCCAGTCTTGATCTCTGTTGCTGTTTTTGTCACAATCGTTGGATCTGATAGTGTGCCATATGCCAGATGTGAGGAAAATTCTACTCGCTGGAGCATTCGGTTATAGCCATCAAAAAAGCTTTCGTTTCTGATATCCGGAGAATATACATTGAAAAATGGTGCACCGTTTCTATCAGTGACATCACCCATGTCTCGGTATAGTCGTCCTTTACCCTTTGGCATGATTACATGGCCTTCTCTGTCCTTCTCAAAGAAATCGTTTCCGGCCTGCACCGCCGCTTCTTTTGCTTTGTACTCCCAGAGAGTCGCGCCATACTGCTGATCGGCATCTCGGATATGCTTAACTGCCCTCGCATAAATGGAAACACCAAGCGGACTGTTGCGATCCACATTATTGGCAACGGGGATTCTGAAATACGAAAATAGCGGGCATGTCGCGCCCGCCAGTAGAACCTCTGGTTCCAGATCTGCCCACTCTGAAACCTCGTTCAATTGGACTTCCTGTCCCAGATTGATGATATCGTTTATTTTTACCGCTGCTTTCCGGCTTTTAAATGCCTTATTCTGGATGCGGTATGTATGAGTTCGCTCATCATATTCTTGGTACTCCAGCTTCGTGTATAGCCATTTTCCTTTGTGCTTGAATTCCGGAAAGATCGCTGCCGTGACCTGCTTTGCGGAATTAAATGCAACTGGAAAGAAATTATCAGAGTGAATGTAGTCGACTGCGATATGTTCGCCACTGATATAGGGCTTTAAGATCAAGCCTCCTCCTGCACAAGCATATTCTACGATGTCTGACAGATCTCTCTTCACTTTTGCAAATTCATTATCCAAATACTCAGCTCTCGCGTCTCCATCAACGCTAATCCGCGCCTCCATCGTTACGGCTGTTGCCATCTCGGAACAAATAGAGGAGGGAATCTCGCAGCTTAAGACATCCATACTCGGATCAATCCATGGTGCCTCATTTTCGTACATTTTATTCCATAGCAAAATTTGCTGTGCCATCTGTGTGCTGATTGCAATCTCCACACCCATTGCCTGCTGGATGTTCTCATAATACATCATGGTTTCTCACCTCCTTTATCGTCTCTTACTGCTACGGGAAGAAAATACTTGATCTTTTTCCACATTCCCATTGATGCGTATCTGGTCGCATCCTCGCAATGATCGTTGATCTTTAAGACCTCTTCCTTGCCTTTTTCTATACTCTTCTCATCGTACTGGTACAGACCCATCTCCTTGATCAGCCATAGTTGCTTTCGACTCAACTTTAGGCAGCCAAATGATAAGAGCTTTTGTACACGGCTGATTCCAAGCTTTACGGTGTTATCTGCATCCTTTATAGAGATATCTGGCATCAGACGTTTAATTTCCTCTGCCAGACCTTTTGCTGACGGGTCAATGAATACCCACGAAATCTTTCGGTTGTATTCTCTTTCCAAATTCTCACAGAAGACTTTGAAATCCGCTGCATACTCGGACGGTGATTTCTGGCCGGATTCGCGACCACTGTGATAATACTCATCCAAGCCGCGTAAGCATCTGTGAACATAATCAATGCCAAATGCCTCGAATACAGTTGGGTTCTTCTGGCCGTAGTCGATACCAATGCCGATCTCTCCAATAGTTTTCTTTTCTGCCTCTGGCAGTTCGTCCTCGATATGGCTTTGGCTGAACATGTAATAGATCAGCTCGTCTACACCAACACATTCGCCGCCCCATACCCAGTTGTACATCTTTGGGTCTACACGGCGCATTGCCTCTGCACTGTCGATCAGTGCCTTTCCCAACCATGCCTCAGGTACATCCTGATACGTGGTGTGAATGTGTATGGTGTCCGGTCGGCGCTCCATCTTCTGGAGCCATGCCATGATCGGTGCATTGGGATTCTTCGGCGGGTTAAACAAGTAGATCATCTGAAAGTCATTATCCACATTGCCTCTGACGAATGTTGCCTCGATGTTGGCCAACTCCGCCTCTCCCTCACCGTCGTCAAAGAACTCAGTTGCCTCGTCAATGATGACCAGCTTGATCGGCTTGTCCTCGTCGATGATACCTTTCGTGTCATCAATACCATCGGATCCGGAGAAATATATTGTGGTGTTGTACTTTTTATAGGTGATCTCCATCGGGCTTTTCGTTATGTAGAAGCGATTCTTCGGAATCTGCAAGCGATTGATGCCACGAAGCATTTCTTTGTAAACTGTCTTCCGAAGCTTGTTATGATGTTTGCGAAGCACCACCACTGATCCGCGTGCATCCGCCGTGATCTGGTAGACAGTTCGGATACCTGCATAGCTTGACTTTGTTCCGGATCTGCCAGAAGTCAGAATGATGTGCTTGTGCTTTTTATCATTGAACAGAGGCAAGTACTTTGGAATAACGATGTCTGATATTTTAACCTGTTTCTTCGGTCCCTTCTTCAATTGGTTCTTCATTTGAGTCTCTATCTGCATCATTTATAATCTCAACTCCATCATCTTCGTTATCTACCGGCTGAACAGATAAGCGCTCCGTCTGGGCCTTGATCTGGGCGATACGTGCACGCTGTTCCTCGGTTGCTAAGTCCATATGATCTGACAACCATTGAAGAGCTTTCATTCTGTCTGCAAGTTTTATACTTGCTCCATCGCGGCCTTGCTTCACCTCTGCCAAAATGGTGCCGTCTACTTCAGCGGAAGGACGAAATCGAACAGTATTTACAGTTTTTGTAAGTTCTTTTTCTTTTCCGGTGTCTGGATCCTTAACCTTTACTGGTCCATACAGTGCCATGACAGGGACCTCTTCAGTGCCAAATTCAAGGTAGTCCGTGATGTCAGCAAAGGCGATGTCGATGTATTTTTGAAAGATGTCAGATTCAGAAAGAAATTCTCGGTTAAGGCGATTTATTTTCAGCCTCTGTATCTCTGATTTTATCCGAGTATTTCCGAGTAATGCTGATCCATTCGTAAGTGCAGTTTCGTAGCTACATTCATATGCTTTTTGATATGCTTTCGTAGCATTAAAACTCCGAATGTAATAAACACAGAAAAGCCGCTGTTTATCAGTTAAATTTGAGTTTCCTATTACCTTTTCAACTACTTCCTCTGCCTTTTCTTTTTCGGGGCTACTTTGTGTGCACACTTTTTTCTGATTTTGTGTGCACACCTTTTTCCCGTCTTTTGACCATTTGTATCTGGTCTTCCAAGACTTCACTGTGTTTATGGTGACGCCATACTTTTCAGCAATCTCTTTGTATTTCATTCCCTTGCAATAATCTATATACGCAAGGTCATAATTTTGCGGTTTTAAGTTTTCATCCAATCCTCACCACCTCTCATTCATATCTGTTTTGGGCATAAAGAAAAGCAGCCCCGAAGGACTGCCTTATCTATTCCTTTTTATCGCATGTTTCTCTAACATTTTTACATATCTTATCATCAGGTATTCCTGACAAATGCAATGATAATTTTACAATCAATTCGTCTCTTATTTTATCATCCTGTATTTTTTCTGCCAATTCAATTGAACGTTGAACATTTTCATCTTCAGTAAGTTTTTGAAAAAATTCCGAGATCTTTTCATTTGCCGAATTCGAAAGTCCATAAAAAAGTGCAGATACAGCTTCCGTTATTATTCCTGCTAAAATACTTGCGATTTCAATTTGTTTTGATGTTCCACTCTTCCATACGCCAAATATAATAACCAGAAAGCCTACTATGCCTCCAAAAAAGCTAAGTCTAAATGCCCATTTTGATTGGCTCAATCGTTGATCATGATATGTTTTTTTAGTAGTATCCCCCTTCACTGCAAAACTAGTTGACAATTTTATTTGTGTAGCTGGTTCCTCATACACTTTTTTCTTATCTTGGGTAGCTTGTATGTATGCAGTTGGTTTCTTTCCTACTTCGTCTGCCATTATTTTTCCTCCACAGCTTCCGCAATTATTGCATTAACAAAAATTGTATTTCCACAATTCTCGCATATAATGGGAACAACTGGGACTACAGAACCATTTTTTCCTACTACCAAATTTCCATCATTATATTCGCTTAATTCAAATATTTTATCTGTTACTACCCACCTGCCAATTCCGCACATAGGGCACGCTCTTCCTTGCCATTTACCATTTATAAATTTAATAAGTTTATCACCATTGACTATTTTCATTTTCATCTCCTCGATTATATTTTTATATATCGTATCATCTTTCTTTTTATTTTTCTAGTGTTTTTACTGACTTGAAAAAAATAATTATGGTAATATCTTATGTATTATAAAAAGCCGCCAGCAATTGCTGACGGCCTACCTTAGGGAAGAACACTACCCGATGTGTTCGAGATCCTCTGATCTCAATTGTTATTATACATGTGAATTTTGTGATTTGTGTGAAACTTTCAAATATGCATCAACTTTTTTACTAATGTTACTGCGATCCATATGCACCTCCTGCGCAATCTTTTCTTGACGCATCCCCTCTAAGTAACGCAACCGAAAGATTCTCTGAATTTTGCTATCCTCAATTTCAAAAATCCACTGCTCGATCTCCTCCTGCTCCTTCTGAAGCTTCTCGATCCGGCTGGAATACCTTTGCCGCAGGCGCTTCTCTTTGCTGTAGTTATAGCCCGTTACTGTCTGTGGACGCGGATAGCCTGTTTGATAATCAAGAATTGTGTCGCTTTCAACTAGCTTTTCCTTACCTTCCTCGGTACCCATTTTCTGTAACTTTGATTTCAATTCCTTAATTTCATCGTTATTGCTTCGGTACATTTCTAAGCGTTCTTTTGTCATCTCCATCGGTATCACCTCCTTTCACCTTATTCCAGACTATTCTGTTCGGATAATCTTTTTAACATGGCTCTTGTAAAACTCAAAATGGTCAATTTTATATCTTCCATTAATGCCACGCTCAAGTTTTCCAGTAAGAATATCTCCACCAACGATCTTTAAACTTACATTCTTTCCCAGCAAGCTGTTCAGCTTGGGATCATCGTGACTATCTCCGATAAATGTTACATTCTTAACCCAAACTTTGGGTGCCTCTATCGCAGTTGGCACAGCGTTGATCACATCTCTAAAGCCCTCGAGTAGTTGTTTATCTTCGGGTTTCTTCTTTTCAGCTAAATCAATCACCTGATTGATCAGATCTGCATCAATCAATCTCATTATTGATCACCATCCTTTTCTCCTTCCGATTACTTGCAATCCGTGAAGCGCTGCATGATATGGTCCACCACCTTCTGTGGCATCTGGATCCGTTCTGGCTCTTTTGTATCGTACAGCTCAATCACCGCTTCTACCTCATCTGGTGACAGACCGCTATCCTCATAATCTTTGAGCTTGCACAATGCCCCATAGAGTTTTTCGCTCGTTTCTTTTGTAATAACCTGTCCTACATGCAGCGATTTCCAAGCAACTCCTTTCAGCACCCAATTTCCTTGCTCATCGCTCTCTGTTAATCTAATCATTCTATCGCCCTTTCTTTTTGTGTTTTTTTCTTGACATATTACACAATATTGTGTGTAATATAAGCATAAATGGAGGTGACTTTATGTTATACAATTACACTGCTGTTATCACTGAATCAGACGGAACTTTCTACGCGTCCGTTCCTGACATTGACGGTTGCATTACAACTGCAAAATCATTGTCTGAAGCGATTACGCTAATTACCGATGCTCTTAATCTATGTTTGGTTGTTCTAGAGGACGAGAATATTCAGCCAGCAGCTCCAACACCACAATCAGATATTCCTCATGAGAAATCTGATATCCTCACCATCGTGCAGGCAGATACCATTAAATATCGCAGCATGACAGATACAAAAGCTGTTCGCAAAAATGTTTCTCTTCCTGCATGGATGTCCCGCCTCGCCGATCAGCGCGGCATTAACTGTTCCAAACTTCTTCAGGATGCTCTTTTAAATGTTCTTTCGTGATTCCTCTGCCCGGCTTATTTAACCGGGCTTTTTTTATATTCAGCCTACTCAACAGGCACTTTTATGTATTTGCACCACTTGTATCCCAGTTTTTTCGATCTGCTGACAATCGACCTTATCGAATCTGCTTTCACTCCGCACATATCCGCAAGTTCTTCTGATGTGTCTGCAATACGTACCGGCAACTCATACCTATCTCTTGTGACTTCCATCCATACGAACTGTTGCATATGATCTTTCCTTCTCTGCCTCTGCCATGCGCTGCTTTGTGTACCCGATCGTG
>CAVCXB010000013.1:0-35215 GCA_963605535.1 Wujia chipingensis | reverse complement strand
CAGAAGGTACCGTAGATGCGATCTTAGAGATCATCAAGCTGCGTGAGAGAAACAAGGCTGGAAAGTAAAAACAGGCAAGAAAAAGAATAAAATGAATTGACTTGAAATTGGTTAAGTCAAAAGCAATTAGCGAAAAACAATTAAATAAAAACCATTAAAAAAGAGGGCGAATAGCAATCAAAGCTGTTCGTCCTCTTGACGTTGATTTAAGTTGACTGAGATTTGATGTGGTACATAGAAACAAAAAAATAATTAAAAATTCTCTGAGTTTTGCGTATAATCATCGGTGGATTCCCGGTAGATCGTTCTGCTGCGAATATAGGTATACTCGTAGTCGTCCTCCGGATGCGTCAGACGATGAATCAAACGGTTTGCCAAATGAACACCGATACGATCGTTGTTGACGCGAACGCTCGTCAGACTGATACGGTTGTTGAATTCGTGGTTATCATCAAAACCAGATACATACAAATCTTTTGGAACATTAATATTATGTTCTTGGCAATATTCCAGCACAAGAGACGCAATATAATCATTGACGCAGACAATTGCATCAGAGCGCTTAATAAAGTGGTTCAGATAGTCAAACACAGCCTCTTTAAACTGGTTGATGCCAATCGGAGTGATCAGATTCTCGGCATCATTGACGGAAAGCTGATGGCGCTGCATGGCCTTTAGATAGCCTAAGTAGCGCTCTTTGTTTGTCTGGGCGTAGACAATATCACCGATAAAGCGAATTCGTTTCTTTCCGGAGGAAATCATGCGCTCTACAATTTCCTCTGTGTTTGCGCGTCCTTCGATTAGGAAAAGATCGCCGTTTAACGTAGAAAAGATTGTGTTGGCCGGACAATCTAAGAAAACCTTTGTGAGTGGAAGTTCATTTAAGGCAGAAAACAGTCTCGGGTCGTAAATATTCATGACAATGATGCCGCTCACAGTGCCGTCGGTCAAGCAGACCGGCAGTGTGAAATTATCGCTGTAAGCCGGAGGAAGATAGACATACATCAGATTGATTCCCTGATTGGCGAAAGTGATCGCCTGATAATGAATGATACTCATCCAGAAATTTGAGGTCTCCGGGCGGGACACGACAACGGCTACATTGACATTTCTGGAAATAGGAGCTGTCTGCTGTGGGATGGATGCGCTCGGGCCGCTGTTGCTATTTGTTTCTTGATTGTTCATAATCGAGATTGGATAGCCCATTTCCACTGCTTTTTGAAGGATGCTTCGCTTGGTGGCAGGCGCGATTCCGGGCTTATCGTTGACTGCTTTCCATACGGTAACTCTTGAAATATTTAAAGCATCGGCAACCTGCTGATACGTAACCTTTTTCATAGCTTAATCAATAATCTCCTTTCGAATCCTTTTGATTCTTTTTCTATTTTTGCAATTATTATTTGCGATTTTGTTTTTCTACTTTTGCTTTTACAGTCTGACCTTAGCAAGATCTTCCGTGCGTCCACATTTCCCATCGGAAAGCAGATACAAGGTTCCTGTGCCTGCGGTATCTGGGCAGGAAACCGTATAAGTTAAGCTTGTTGTCTCAAGACTTAACTCAACTGGGAATGTCGGTGCACCAAGTTCCTCAAGCGTTTTTGCATAATGTCCGTGATCTTCCAGATAATGGCTCTGAAGATAATAAATCTGTCGCAGCATGATTTTACGGTATTCATCCTGTGGAATTGAAAAATCACCACTTCCGTTTTCATCGGCAAAGAAAACAAAGCCCCACATTTCTGGATAGTGAATGTTGATCACACCGGTCGGAGACCATACCCAGTTGTCCTCTGGAAGTACATTTTGTGTGAATGGATCGCGTCTCTTTACATATTGTCCGTTTTCTACGTCAACCTTCCACTGAACACGGGAGAAATTCATGCGCCAGTAATCACCGATTTCTGGGCAAGCAGCATCGGACTTACTAGAGCACTCCATCAGTGTGGTAAATGGCATAACGACTTCAACAGACCAGAATTTATTTTCTGCGTTCGGGTCATTGAGTTTTCCATCAATATGAACAGCGGTGCGGATTCCCTTGATATCAAAGGCATTGACTGGCTTTCCGCCATCGTGGTAAGCCTTGGTCAAAAGTAAGTCCCAGAAGGCATTTTTTGCATTCATCTCAAATTCGTAGTACTGTTGCGTATCGGAATCCGGGTCGATAAAGATTTCAAAATCATTGTCATAAAAGATGACGGCATCGCGCTCGGTAATATGTCCCCAGATTTCATCACCCTCAAGAACGGCACCAAAATAAATGTTTTCGTGGTCCCAAGCGATCTTTGCTCTGGTGGCAAAGCGTGGTGTTGGGCGAGAGGGTCCTTCAATGTCTGCAAACAGATCGGTAAATGGAATATCTGCCCAGAACTCCTTGTCGAGACGACCATCAAGTGTAAATGGTTTCGGATTGAAGCGTGCAGCATACACAGGCGGTGCGAACGGAATGATCGGCGTTGGTATACTGTAATTTGTACTCATAACAAAATCCTCCATAAAAATTATAATATTGAAAATAACAAATAAAAAAGAAATTATAGATATGTAGTCATTGTAATTCACTTCCGAAAAAAAATCAACCAGTTAAGAAACATTTTGTAAACAATGTACATGAAATAGCAGAAAAGGATAAGGAAATCCATCCGATTTTTGTTGCATAACAGTCAGAAACTTGTTATACTTTCAACAAACAGGGGTCACTGTGTGAAAAAAGGATGGTGGCTTTTGAATGAAAAATAAGAAGTTTGCAGATTCTGCATGCGTGATTTTGACGTGAAATGCAGAGGAAAGGACAAAAAGAAAAGAAATGTTAACAGAATTAACAAAACTAAAAGAAGAAATCGGAGTATTGGCACAAAAGCTTGCCAAGGCTGGTCAGGAAGCACTTGCTAAGAAAGGCTTTTCAGAGGCGGAACAGGAAATTTTTGCTGAGATGTTCCCAAAGTGTTTTGTAAGTACGGCGGATACGACAACAAAGCTGCTTGAAAATGGAGAAACGTATGTGTTTACCGGCGACATTGAAGCGATGTGGCTGAGAGATTCCTCGGCACAGGTAGTGCATTATCTGCCATTTGCAAAGACGGTACCGCAGATTGGACGAATGATTTGCGGACTGATTCAAAGACAGATGCATTATATTACGATTGATCCGTATGCAAATGCCTTTAATGAGGAAGAGAACGGCCATTGCTGGGAAAAGGACGATACGGATTCCAATGATTGGGAGTGGGAGCGAAAATATGAGATTGATTCACTTTGTTATCCGCTGTGGCTCCTTCATGCGTACTATGAGAAAACGCAGGATGCAAGCGTTTTTACAGAGGAGACAAAAAAGGCGTTTCGCCGCATTCTGGATACTTGGAAGACCGAGCAGCGCCACGATGAGGATTCTTCCTACTATTTCAGACGTGTAAATTGTCCGCCGACCGATACACTTTCTAATAATGGAAATGGTGAGCCGACCGCCTACACTGGCATGACCTGGTCAGGATTTCGTCCGAGTGACGATGCCTGCCGATATGGCTATCTGGTTCCATCCAACATGTTTGCCAGTGTAGTGCTTGGCTATCTGGCAGAATATGCATCAAGTCAGTATCAGGATGATGCGATGGCAAAAGAAGCACTCGATTTAAAGAAACAGATCGAGGATGGTATTGAAGCATATGCGGTGCGAAACGTAGATGGAATTGGAGAGACTTATGTCTATGAGACCGATGGATATGGTCATGATGTATGGATGGATGATGCCAATGTGCCGAATCTGCTTTCCATGCCGTGGCTTGGCTGGTGCAGTCCAGACGATGTGCGCTATCAGAATACCAGAAAGTGGATATTAAGCAGCAAGAATCCATTTTATTACGAGGGAACGGCAGCGAAGGGGATCGGAAGTCCGCATACACCGGTTGGCTATATCTGGCATATCGCACTTGCGATGCAGGGATTGACCTCTGCGGATGAAAACGAGAAGACACAGCTGATGAAGACATTGCTTACGACGGACGCAGGAAAGCACCTGATGCACGAGGGCTTTGACAGCAACGATCCCAAAAAGTTTACGAGAGATTGGTTTGCGTGGGCGAATTCGCTGTTTGCGCTGTATGCGATGGAGTACTGTGGGCTGTAAGCTGTGAGCCTAGGTTATTGAAGGCCCACTCGGTGAAGTGTATTTTGACAACGGGCCTGCTACAACGTCCCGTCTCGTAAAGCACAGTCACCTCGGGGCCTAGCCAAAGACAGTGAAGTAAGGAGGATAGAACCATGAATGGGGATATAAATTGCCAAGTCTTAGAACATCAGCACATCTTCACGCCGGAGCGTTATTTCCGTCAGTGCCATGCGTCCACGATCTGCCGCTTGCCGGATGGCTCGCTTGGTGTAGCGTGGTTTGGCGGCAGCCATGAGAAAGCGCCAGATGTGGCGATCTGGTTTTCAAAGAAGACAAAAGAGGGCTGGAGCGAGCCGGTAAAGGTTGCGGATGAGGAGAATATCCCGTGCTGGAATCCGGTACTGTTCACACAGGGAAATCAGGTTCTTTTGTTTTATAAAGTAGGACAGGAAATTTCACGTTGGCAGACGATGATCAAGGTTTCATTGGATTCTGGTGAGACTTGGAGTGAAGCAAAAGAACTGGTGAAAGATGATTTTGGCGGTCGCGGTCCAGTAAAAAATAAATGCATTTTATTGGCGGATGGCAGCATTTTAGCACCGGCCTCTACTGAAGGGGATGGCTGGAAATGTTTTACCGATCGCTCTGTTGATCAGGGAAAGACATGGACACGCTCGGAAGATGTTGTACCACAAAGTGGCAGCGTAAAAAATTCTGGAATGATTCAGCCAACACTTTGGCAGGATGCATCAAATCAGTTACATATGCTAATGCGAAGCAGTGAGGGCTGTATCTTCCGAAGTGATTGGGACAAGGAAGCAGGTCATTGGGGTGAGGCCTATCCGACTGATCTTCCAAATAACAATTGCGGAATTGATCTGGCAAGATTGTCAGATGGAAGGCTTGTGCTTGTATACAATCCAGTATCCGGCAACTGGGCAGCGCGCACACCAATCGCATTTTCGGTATCAGAGGATAATGGCACGACATGGAGTGAACCGCAGATATTAGACTATGTGCCGTGTGAGACCAATCAGGAGTATGCGGAGTTCTCGTATCCGGCGATAATCGCAGAGGGTAGTGATGTGTATCTGACCTATACTTGGAAACGTCGAACGATTGCGTTTTGGCATATTTGGATTTTGTAAGTTCCGTTACCGTTTGCATAGCGCGTGGTTTGGCAATAGGTGTTTTTGAAAGCATAAGCTTAAAAAGGAAGGAAAAAAGAAAATGAAAAAGATGAAGGAGCGAATTGAAGCAAAGATGGAGGCAAAAATGGAAGAATTGCGCCAGGGAAAAGAAACATCAGAAATAAAGAAGGAAACAGAAGAAATGAACAACGAAGAAAATAAGATTAGCGAAAGCTCAATCGAGGAAAACGAAGCAAAGGCTGAGAAAACAGAAAACAATGAGATTGAAACAGAAGTGTCCAAAGTTGAAGAGTCTGAAAACGAAGAAAAAAAAGAGGACATGGTAGAGAATGGTGTCCATAATTACAGTGCAGAGGAGAGCTATGTTTGGCCGACCGATCCGAAAGTAAGAAGAAAGCTGGAGTGGTTCCGTGACCAGAAGCTTGGTCTTATGATGCACTGGGGTGCATACAGCCAGCTCGGTATTGTCGAATCCTGGGCGCTTAGTGATGCCGACGCGTGCTGGTCAAGACATTGCATCGATTGGGAAGTAACCGGTGAGGAATTTAAGAAGCAGTATTTTGATTTAAACAAGACCTTCAATCCAATCCGTTTTGAGCCAGAGAAATGGGCTGATATCGCAAAGGCAGCTGGAACCAAATATCTGCTGTTTACAACAAAGCATCATGACGGTTTCTGCATGTGGGATACCAAGTATTCGGATTACAAAGTTACTGCACCGGATTGTCCGTATCACACCAACCACTATGCGGATATCTGTGCACACCTGTTTGAGTCCTTCCGTAAGCGTGATCTTGGCGTAATCGCTTATTTTTCTAAGGCAGACTGGCATGTGGACAGCTACTGGAGTGAAAAGTATGAGCGCGGCAGCTATCAGCACCGTGGATCGTCCTACGATCCGAAGGAGTATCCAGAGGAGTGGGAGCGTTTCGTAACCTTCACACAGAATCAGATCATGGAGCTTGGAAGCCGTTATGGACAGATCGACGGTATGTGGTTTGATGCCGGATGGGTATGCAAGGAAAATGGACAGGATATTCGTCTTGGTGAGGTGATTGAGCGTGTTCGTAAGTTCCAGCCTGGAATGCTGTGCGCAGACCGTACCATCGGTGGCCCTTATGAGAACTATGTTACCCCAGAGCAGTGCGTGCCGGAAGAACCGCTTATGATTCCGTGGGAGAGCTGCATTACACTTGGAACCTCCTTCTCCTTTGTTTACGAGGATACCTACAAGAGTCCGCGTGAGGTCATTTGCCTTCTTGTTGATATTGTAGTAAAGGGTGGAAACCTTGCGATCAACGTTGGACCGCAGCCAAACGGTTGTCTGCCAAAGGGCGCTGTGGATTGTCTGCTTGGCATGGGCAAGTGGCTAGATGTATACGGCGAAGCAATTTATGGCACAAGAGTATGCGCACCGTACAAGAAGGACGGAATCGGCTTTACGACAAAGAATGGTGTTGTTTACGCAATCGAAACTTTCGCATCCGAGACACAGGAAGTACCTTCTAAGGTTTGGGTTCCATACGAGGGCAAGGTAACAAAGATTAGCGATTTGGCAGACGGACGTGTTCTTTCCTTTGAGGCAAAGGATGGCGGCTATCTGGTAGATGCCGGTGAATGGGCAGAGGAGAAGGCTCCGATCGGCTGCGTATTCTGTCTGGAAAACGAAGAAAAATAAACAAGTCAGGGAAAGTAAGGAGGGCGAACCGATGACAGAGGTTCAAAAACAGGCTCTTGAAAAGGCTTCCGTCGATCAGACACAGGAAACAATATATACAGAGGAAACGATGCGTTATAAGGATGCATCGCTTCCTGTAAAGGAGCGTGTGAAAGATCTTCTTGGACGCATGACACTTCGTGAGAAGGTGGGCCAGCTAAATCAGCGCTTGTACGGTTTTGCAGCGTATGAGCGAATGGGCGATACGATCACACTGACCGAGGAGACCATTCGGGAAGCGGAGTATTTTGGTGGGCTTGGCGTGGTATATGGCTTATACCGCGCTGACCCGTGGTCAGCAAAGACGACAGAAAATGGTCTTACACCAGAATATGCAGCCAAAGGTTATAATCTGTTGCAACGTTGCAATATGGAACATTCCAGACTAGGCATTCCACTTTTGTTAAGTACAGAGTGTCCGCATGGCCATCAGGCACTTGGCGGCTACCTGTTACCAGTCAATCTGGCAGCAGGTGCGACGTTTGATCCGGTGCTTTATCAGGATGCGGTACGTGTCTGCGCAAGACAGCTAAAGGAGATGGGCGTCAATTTGTCACTTGTGTCAGCACTTGATGTAGCGAGAGATCCGCGCTGGGGGCGCACCGAGGAGTGCTTCGGTGAGGATCCGTATCTGTGCAGCCGTTTTGCAGAGGTAGCCGTTTCCGGTACACAGTTGGAAGGCGTTGCGATGGTGGCAAAGCATTTTTGCGCACAGGGTGAGACGACAGGTGGTGTCAATGCCAGTGCAGCGCGCATCGGCGAGCGGGAACTGCGAGAGATTCATCTTCCAGCGGCAAAGGCATGCTGTAAGGCTGGTGTAAAAGGCATCATGGCAGCATACAACGAGATTGACGGTGTCTATTGCCATATGAATCCTCATCTTCTGACCGAAATTTTAAGAGATGAATTTGGCTTTGACGGCATCGTGATGGCGGACGGCATGGCATTAAACCGCTTAAAAGAGACGGTAGGTGATGCACCGCAGGCCGCAGCACTTGCATTGACAGCAGGTGTCGATGTCAGTCTGTGGGATGGTGTATTCCCACGTCTTGATGAGGCAGTCGAGAAGGGATTCTTAGCAGAATCGGCACTCGATGAAGCAGTGCGCAGGGTACTGACATTGAAATTTGAGCAGGGGCTTTTTGAACATCCGTATTTGCCAGAGCCGGAGTCAACAGATCTGCTCCTCAATACCTCATCAGAAACAACCGATTCTTCCAAGAAAACAGAAAAACTGGATCCACTAGCAGCAATCATTCAATCTCATCCACAGAGCTTACAGTTGGCAAGAGAATCCGCAGTCTTATTAAAGAACAACGGCGTGCTGCCATTAACAGATGAGAAACAGACCATCTTGCTTCTTGGACCAAGTGCAGATGAGATTTATCGAATGTTAGGCGATTACACACCGCCGGTAAGCGAAACGGAAAGTGTCACGCTGTTAAAGGGATTAAAGATGCTTGCGGGAAACCGACAAATCAAGACCTGCAGCTATGCACCATTAACAGCCCAAAAGAAAGAAGAGGTAAGACAGCTATTAGCAGAGGCAGATACTGTGATTTTAGCGCTTGGTGGTTCCTCAAGCCGTTTTGGTGGTGCTGTGTTTGATGACAATGGTGCAGCGATTGTACAGGATAAGGCGGATGTAGATGTACAGAATATAAGCGTACAGGCAAATGCACAAGGAGGTGCTGCAAATCAGACAGATACATTCGCCGATGACATCGACTGTATTCGCAAAAACAAAGAAGCATGGGCAATGGAATGTGGCGAGGGAATGGATAGCAGTACCCTTCGTCTTCCGGGTGATCAGATGGATTGGTTTGAGCTGGCATGTCAGGCAAAAAAGCCGCTTGTAACAATTCTTATTGCTGGAAGACCATATGCAACACCTGAAATTGCTGCGCAGACCGATGCCCTTCTTTACAGTTTTTATCCGGGACCATTCGGTGGACTGGCACTTGCCGAGCTTCTATATGGAAAGGAAAGTCCATCAGGACGTCTTCCAATCTCCGTACCGGCTCATGTCGGACAGCTTCCAGTTTACTATAATCCGAAGCGCTCCTATGAGGCAATGAAATACTGTGATGAGAAAGATCGTCCACTTTACGAGTTTGGTGAGGGCTTTGGTTATGGACAGCTTTCTTACGAAAAAATGGTACTGGAAAAAGATACAGACAATACAATCTGTACAACAAATCAGAAAGATTGCACCGATAACACGTCCATTACCGTCACCGTTACAGTATCCAACGTTTCCGAGCAGGCAGACTGGGCAGTACCGCAGATCTATGTGCGCGATATTGCAGCAAGCACCGTGCGCCGTGTGCGTGAGTTAAAGGCATTTGCGAAGACAAAGCTTGCACCGGGAGAGACAAAGACACTTTCCATGACGCTTGAACCAGAAGCTTTTACCATCTGGAATCTCCAGATGAAGCAAGTGCTTGAACACGGAGAATTTGAAATTATCCTGATGGATCAGGGTAAGGTCTGGGATAGTCAGATGATCCAATTATAAACACGATAGAAGAAAAACATTGCAATTTATAGAAATATTGTAACCTAGGCAAGCGTCGAACCGCTTTCGTAGAGTGAACTACTCGGTCATTGAATGGCCGAGGATTCCCACGTCAGATTCCTAAATAATTGTAGATTAAACAAAAAAGAAGTTAACAAAAAAGTAACCAATAAAAATAGCAGGTAACAAAAAATTAACATTGTTACCTGCTATTTCTTTTCTGCTGTTATCAGCAAACCTGAGTTAGTCAGAAAAAATATCCTATCGAGATCGTCAACTAATTATAAAAAATATTAAAAATCAACAAAAAATCCCTTGACATTTGTATAAAAGTGTAATATTATATGAAATAGCGATAAACAAGTTATAAACGTTTTCGTAACTTGTTAAAATTGCATGGCGTACACAAGAAAAAATGGGAATTAACATGTGTTAACATTTTAACTAACGTTGAAAACTAGAAAAAGAATTTTTCGATTTTCTGATTTTGTTAATATGGCTTCCACGATTGATTTGATTTCTGCAGTTGTTGAAAACTAAATTTTTGATTGTGGCCCAGGCAGCCGCCAGATGGGGAAGACGTGGAACGAAACATCTGTGGCAGAACATCTATACTCTATCTTATTTTATATTTTTTTAGGAGGAAGGCAATATGAAGGCAAAGAAGTTTGGAGCAGTCGCTATGGCACTGGCAATGGCAGGAACAATGGTACCGATGAGCGCATTTGCAGAGGAAGAGGAGACCTACGACTTTAATGGAGCAGAGGTTCGTGTATTTGGAAACAAGTGGAATGACCTAGATCCAGATGCAGAGGGTGATAAGACCCAGTACTTAGATGCAGCAGCACAGGTTGAGGAAAAGTATAATATCAAGTTTGTATATGCTAGACCAGATGGTTATGATGGTTATAACTTAGGAGAATTGATTCAGGCTGGTATTACTGCTGGTGATGCAGGTGTTGATATTCTGGATTCTGAGCCAGATGCATTGATTTCTCTTCTTTCCAGTGGAGCGCTGACCGATCTGACCGACGATATGGATCAGATTCATGTAGGTTCCCTTTACAAGCAGGCCGTTACCTGGCAGGATCATTGCTATGGTATGACATTTGACAATGTCGGCGACACCTATTTCATGGTTTATAGCCGTGACTACTTAGAGGACATCGGTATGGACGTAACCCCGACCGAGAAGTTTATGGCAGGTGAGTGGAGCTACGATGATATGAAAGAATACCTCACCGAGATGAAGGCAAAGCTTCCAGAGGGTGTATATCCGCTGGGTATCCACTATTATCACTGGGCTTCCATGGCAGCTGCAGCAAACGGTGTTATTCAGATTGATTCCGATGGAAACATCAACTTTAACGAGGAAGGTTTCATTGAGGCAATGTCCTTCTATAGAGAGTTGATCGATGAGGGTCTTGCTTGCCCAATGGAAGTTGAGAAGGATGAGGACGGCGATTACAATGATGTTGCTGTGTACTATTCCACTCAGGATATGGCAGATCAGAAGTTTGTTATCGGACGTATCGAAGCATGGCAGGCAGGTGGTCTGTCAGACAGCATCGGCGAGTGGGGCGTTACCATGTGGCCATGGGGCAGCAACGTTACCTGTGATGGCGATTACACCACACTGAGCGACAATTACTATACCGCACAGTCCTACTGGGGCAGCTGTGTAATCCCGGCAACCGCAGAGGAAAAGACTGGTATCGCAGCAATCGACCTGATGAAGATCGCAAACGATTATTATGATCTGGTTCAGCCGAGTGGTGCAGCAGGAAGACTGGCAGCATGGGAAGCAGAAGAAGCTGGCGAAGAGCCACAGATCGGATTCGACGCTGGAACCGCTAGAGATTTCTGTACGGAAGAAGATTATGAACTGTATGACTGGGCACACAACCGTGTACAGTATGACTGGGCAAAGCCATTTGATAACGCACACATCACCAGCATTTGGAACCTTGCAGCAGAGATTATTGCAGAGGGTGTTGATGCAAGAAGTGCAGCAGACTCCGCATATAAGTCAGCTGTTGAGAAGGCAACAGAGATGGGACTTATTTCTGCTCAGGAATAAGAATGTTTGTAGGACAATGGTCGTCTACTATTGAATAACTAGCGATGCGGCTGTAGATTTGCAAACGGAATCTACAGCCGTTTTCATACACAACAAGCGAGGTCGGTTCAATTGAAGAAAAAGAAAAAACAAGCCCGCATCCGCAATAGTATCATTCTTGTAGTGCTTGTCGTTGCCGCATTTGTGGGATTAAAGCTTGCATCTTTGGATAAATATGCACAGACACGAACGGATGTCCTTGAAAAGTATTTGAGCTACACGGATACCGATGCTGTGACATATGAGGATTATCTGGAAAGCACAGATGGAAATTATATTTCGGATTCAGCGGAAGAAATAACAGTAAAAGCTGCCGATTACAAGACGGCAGAGATGGATGATCTAAAAAAAGATGGTGAGATTGTCTGGACAGCAGGAGATGGCAGTATCACCTATGAATTTGACGTAAAAGAGGCCGGATGGTACAATGTTCGCTTCACTTATTATACCGATACGGATTCCACACAGAATATTGTGCGAAACATCCGTGTAAATGACACTCGTCTGTTTGACGGCTGTGATGGCATCACCTTCTCCCGTTTGTGGATGGATGATAACAAGAATTGGCTGATGAACACAGATGGAAACCAGGCAGCACCGACACAGATTCAGTCCGAAGGACCGGCTGTATGCAGCATCACATCAGCAGATGTGGACAGCATTGGTGCATACCGTTTCTTCCTTGAAAAAGGAAAGAACACAATCAGTCTTGAGTCCGTACAGGCAAAACTTGGAATTAGTGAAATCGCACTTGTTCCGGCAAAAGAGATTGTAAGCTATGCAGAGTATTACGATGCACTCACAAAAGACGGCGCAGAAATTGTTGATGCGAATGAAGTAGACGGTGGTGCGGTGATGATTCAGGCAGAGGATACCGCATGGAAGTCATCTTCCTCGCTCTCCCCGAATAATGACCGAACTTCAGTCAAGACCGTTCCATACGATCCAACCTACATCGTTTACAATACGATTGGTGGTTCCAACTGGGCAAGCGTCGGACAGAGCATGACATGGACAGTCGATGCACCGAAGGCAGGTCTGTATAAGATAGGCATTCGTTTTAAACAGTACTTAAACCGTGGATTTATTTCTCCACGTTATGTAACCATCAATGGCGAGCTTCCATTTGCAGAAGCAGCTGAGATGGAATTTGTGTATGACCCGGATTGGGTAACCGGATATCTTTCCGGTGAAAATGGTGACTATTACTTCTATTTAAATGAAGGAGAGAACACCATCAGCATGACGGCAACACTTGGCGAGCTGACCGATGCAGTTGATCTTGTCAGTGAGAGCGTAAACAATTTAAATGATCTGTATCGCGAGATTACGGCAATTACCGGAACAAGCCCGGATCTGTATCGTGACTACAGCATCATGGTATACCTTCCAGAGTTGACCGATGTGTTGGAAGTAGAGTACACCAGACTGAATGCCGTTATGGGTATGTTTGGTGAGGAGTATGGCTCCGCCAATAAGACCTCCGCATTAAACGACATGATGGATGTTATGATCAAGCTGATTAAACAACCAAATGATGTTGCAAAGTATCTTTCCAACTTCAGTGATTCCTTATCTGCACTTGCAGACTGGGTAACAAGCATCAATGACCTTCCACTTGAGCTGGATTATCTGGCTGTCTGTGGAGAGGGCTACAAGCTTCCAAAGGCAAACGGCAATTTCTTTGAAAATTTAGCACATACCTGGAATTCCTTCATGGGCTCCTTCACCAATGATTTCAAGGTTCACACCGAATCCGATGGCAGCAAGGATCGAAAACAGCTGGATGTTTGGGTAACGGTTGATACAAGAACGGAGTACGATATCATTCAGAAGTTAATCAATGCAGCATATGCCGATTCGGAGTATGATATCAATCTGAGCATGGTTCAGGCCGATACGCTTCTTCCGGCAACGGTTGCAGGCAATGGACCGGATGTTGCCATTCAGGCCAGCTACAGTATGCCGACAAACTTTGCATACCGCAACGCTTCCTATGATCTGACACAGTTTGATGATTTTGAGGAAGTATTTGCTTGCTTCCCAGAGGGTGTACGTTCCTTCCTCGAGTATGAGGGCGGTGTATATGGTCTTCCGGATCAGCTTTCCTTCCCGGTACTCATTTACCGTACCGATGTATTGGAGGCAGCTGGACTTGAGGTACCAGAGACTTGGGATGATCTGACCTCCATGATTCCATATCTGGAAGCAGATAATATGAGCGTTTATTTGGCAAGTAATGAGTATCTGACATTGGGCGGTTCTAGTAGTTCGACTACGATGCCAGTCAACCCGATTTTCCTTTCGATGCTGTATCAGAATGGATATGAACTGTACAACGAGGATAATACCGCAACCAATCTGGATCAGACCGATCTGATGATGGTATTCAAGAACTGGACCGAGTATTATACCAACCAGGGACTTGAGTATTCCGTAAACTTGACAACACGTTTCCGCACCGGCGAGATTCCGGTAATGGTAGGAGATTATTCCTATATTAATACACTGAGCATTTCTGCACCGGAGATTTCTGGAAAGTGGTCCATCGCAAAGATTCCGGGAACCAAGCAGGCAGATGGCAGTGTGGATCATACCGCAGCAGCGATGATCGGAACTTCCTTTATCGTATCGTCTACCGTTGAGAAGGACGGCATGTTAAATGAGGCATGGGACTTCTTAAAGTGGTGGACAAGCGCACAGACACAGGCAAATTATTCCATCGAGCTTAAGGCAGAGGACGGCGAGGCAGCCGAGTATCCGGTAGCCAATATCGATGCAATTAAGGACGGCGGTCTGAAGGATGAGTTTAAGGATGTGGTACTTGGCCTGATTGATGATCTGAAGGCAGAGCCACAGATTCCAGGAAGCTATATCACCGGAAGAACCATCCGAAATGCGTTTGTTACAACTGTTTCCGACAATGTAGATCCGATTGATACGCTCTACATTACGCTGGATGCGATCAATACGGAAATTACCAACAAGAGACAGGAATTTGGCCTGAATACGGCACAGGAATAGAAAGGGGGCAAAAAGCATGGCAAAAAATAACGTGCCATTCAAACGAAGAATGAGCCTGACGCTCAGGGATATGAAGAGAAGCATCCCACTTTACTTAATGATTGCTCCCTTCATGATTTTATTTGTAGTATTTGTAGTGTACCCTGTGCTTATGGCAATCTGGTACAGTTTTACCGACTACAATGTATTAGAAAAAGCAAACTTTATTGGTTTTGATAACTATCGAAAGCTGTTTTTGGATGATGATACGTTCATCACAGCGATTAAGAATACCTTTATTATCGCGGTAATCGTAGGACCGGGTGGTTATGTGTTATCCTTCCTTCTGGCATGGATGATCAACGAGCTGCCGCATAAGTTAGGTGTTGTTCTGACGGTAATCTTTTATGCACCGTCTATGGCTGGTACCGCAGTTGTTGCGGTATTCCGCCAGATCTTCTCCGATGATGCGTCTGGTTATCTGAATGCAATTCTTCGAAACCTTGGCATCACCAAGGAAGCCATTTTATGGCTGTCGGATTCAGACTACGTTATGGTTGTTGTCATTCTGGCATCTTTGTGGACGAGTCTTGGTGTTGGATTCCTTTCTTTCGTAGCTGGTATTAAGGGTGTCGATGAGGCACAGTATGAGGCTGGCGCGATCGACGGAATCAAAAACCGCTGGCAGGAACTTTGGTATATTACACTGCCGAACATGAAGCCGCAGCTTCTGTTCGGTGCGGTTATGACCATTACCAGTTCCTTGTCTGTCGGCGCATATGGTGATATGATCGTTGGATTCCCGAGCCCGAACTATGCAACACACACCATCGTCAATCATCTGAATGATTATGGTTCGATTCGTATGGAGATGGGTTATGCGTCCGCGATCGCTGTAATCTTGTTCTTAATTATGATTATCTGTAACATGTTGATACAAAAGATCCTGCGAAAAGTAGGAACGTAACCGGAAGGAAAGGAGGGTAAAAATGAATGCGTTAACAAGATTTTATTATCGACACAAAAAAGTCACCGATTTCAAACCGCATGTAAAGAAATCAAAGCGCAGCTTCTGGGGCAATGTTATTTTGGGATTGTTTCTGATCGTGCTTGCCAGCCTGTTCTTCTTCCCGGTACTCTACATGATTAGTCAGTCATTAAAGCCGATGAACGAAATGTTCATCTTCCCGCCAAAGATTTGGGTGGAAAATCCAACACTGGATAACTACAGAGATTTCTTTAATGTCCTGGCCAATACGGTTGTTCCGTTTGCCAGATATATGTACAATACCGTGCTGGTTGTTGTGATTGGCTCACTCGGCCATATCGTTCTGGCATCCCTTTGTGCATACCCGCTTGCAAAGTATAAGTTCCCGGGTTCTAAGTTTATCAATCAGCTGATCGTATATTCTCTTATGTTTAATGCGACCGTTACAATGATTCCGAACTTCCTTACCATTGCAAACTTAGGTTTTCTTGACACACAGGCAGCGATCATCGTTCCAGGTTTTGCATCTACATTGGGTCTGTACCTGATGAAGAACTTTATGGAGCAGATTCCGGACAGCCTTTTGGAAGCTGCCCAGATCGACGGCGCAGGTTATGTGCGTATCCATTTCAAGATCGTTATGCCGATCGTAAAACCGGCTCTGGTAACGGCGTTTATCATGGTATTCCAGTCCTTCTGGACCAACACCGGTGATAAGTTCATCTACACAGAGGCGAAAAAAGGATTTGCCTACATGGTTTCCCAGCTGGCAAACGGCAAGGTAAACGGTATGGGTGCGTCCTATGCGGGTATTTCCGCAGCAGCAGCTGTAATTATGTTTGCGGTTCCGCTGATTGTATTCTTAATTATGCAGAACAACGTTGTATCGACGATGGCAACATCCGGTATGAAAGAATAAGAGGTGTCATATGCAGAGATCGAAAAAAATTTATCGCAGATATTTGCTTGTGCTCTCATTGCTTGTCAGCCTGATTGCCGGTATCTGCACCAGTGCATTTGCGGATTCCTACACGTATGATATCAGAGGAAATCAGGTTCCGGCTCCGGATGCCTATGAGCTGGAACGTACCGTTTATGCATCCGAGCTTGGCCTCGAATCTATGTCAACCGTATCGGGTGTTTTTTACCGTGACGGCAAAGTGTATGTGACCTTAAAGGGAACGATTGTTATTACAGACGAGAACTTTGAAAATGCAACATACATTACCGAGTATACGAGAGAGGACAACACAAAGAGTAACATTAACGCCCCGACAGGCATCTGGGTCACAGAGGATGGCCACATCTATATCTGTGAGATGGATCAGGGCGAAATCATTGAATTTGATGAAAATTATAACTATGTCAGAGCACTCGGCGATCCAAATTGCATCGGTTTGACCGTTGCGTACCGTCCAAAGCGCATTGCCGTAGACAGCGTGGGTCGTATGTATGTGCTAGTAAACAACTGTTACGAAGGTTTTGTTGAGTTGGATCCGGAAGGAAACTTTAACCGTTATGTCGGTGCGACACCGGTTACCGTTTCTGTGATCGACCGTTTCTGGCGTTCCATTCAGACCGAAGCACAGCAGGCACGAAGCAGCTTGTGGCTGCCGACCACCTACAGTGATCTGGCAATCGATGAGGATGGCTTTATCTATGCAAGTATCGCAGATTCCACCTCAAAGGATCCGATTCGAAAGCTGAATGCTTCTGGCGATGATGTTATGCCGGAGGGTGAGTTCACCGAGCGCCCGATGGGTGACTACGATGCGAGCGGAAAGTCTCTTTCCAACCTGACGAACATTGCAGTGGCAGACGATGGCCGTTTTGCTGTACTCGATTCCGTTTACTCCAGAATTTTTGTCTACAGCAGTGACGGAAATCTGATGTATGAGTTTGGCGGTTCTGGAAATGCAGAGGGCAAGTTAAACAGCCCGGTTGGCATTTGCTTTATGGATGAGAAGGTATTGGTAGTCGATCTGGCTTATCAGTCCGTCGAAGTTTTTGCACCAACCGAGTATGGTCATCTGATCAATCAGGGTCTTGAGGCACAGTCCCGCTACGATTATGACGAGGCAGCTGGATACTGGCAGCAGGTTCTTGATATCAACAATAATTTCTACTATGCAAACTTAGGTCTTGGAAAATATCAGCTGCGCGCTGGTGAGTATGAGGATGCGATGAACAACTTCTACAAGGGTGGCGATCGTTCCTATTATTCCAGCGCATTTGGAAAGGTATCCAAGGAGTGGATGAGCAATCATTTCACACAGATCATTCTGGTAATTGTGCTGATCATTGCCGTATTCGTTGCAGTTGGCCTTTACAAGAAATATGGTCCAAAGGAGCATAAGGATACAAAGGTAAGACGCTTCTTTGATAAATTGAAGTTTACCTGTCTGACCTGGCCTGGTTATGTGATGACCAGCCCATTCAAGGCATTTGACGATGTAAAGTATTACGATGGAAGACCGGTTCCGGATCTTCATGTGAAGAAAGACAGCAAAAAGCATGAGTACGGTGGTTCCCTTGCCTTTGCGATTATCGTAATTGTCCTGTTTGGATGGATCAGCCTGATTAAATTCCGTTATACTGGATTCCTACTTGCATTTGAAGATATTGACAACATGAATGCGCCGATCGTTGTCGGAAGTGCCGTGCTGCCATATATCATCTTCATTTTTGCAAACTGGGGCGTTGGTGTCCTTCTTTCTGGTAAAGGAAAGGTGATCCACATCACAAAGGTAGTTGGCTATGCGCTGTATCCGGCATGCTGGTTAAACCTGATTGGAACACTTCTTTCCAATCTGGTTACCCAGAATGAGGCAGCTCTTGTCAATGCACTGTTTGTGTTGGGAATGCTGTTATTCTTCTTCTATATGTTTATCGGAACGATCATGGTAAACCAGTACAGCTTTACAAAGAATGTGGCAACTTTGATTCTTTCCGTTGTCGCAATGTTACTGATCATGTTTGTCATCTTACTGTTTGCAACATTGTTTTCACAGTTTGTCAATGACATTTTAGAGATTCTCACAGAAATTAACCTGTTATGGTAGAAAGGAGGCGTAAGAACATGAGACGACAAAACAAAATGAAACTTGGTCCGGGACAGACAAGACGCGTCCTGTCCATTGTGCTCAGTGCAGCGCTTCTTGGAACCATGACGGTATATGCAGGTGAGGAGAGTGCGACAAAGGCGGCTGACGAAAAGGAAACGTCTGGCACATTAAAACCAGGTGATAAGGGTTACTGGGCAGCTCAGGAGACGGATAAAATCACCGGAACCGATTTTGTCACCATCGCGGAGTCGGAGAATATGGAACTTTTGATCAAACCAAAGACCGGAACGATCCGCTGGATGGATAAAAAAACAGGTGCCTATAAGGATACGAATTTAAGTGCCGATGAGAATCTGGGAAAGATTACAGATTCGGAAAAATCGGATCTAAGCGTCAGCTATTTCAATGGAAAGTATAGCGAGCTGTATTCAACCTACAGCACCTACAATTCCTTTACAATGTGTGCGGATTTGGGACAGCTTTCCTACCAGTATATCGACGGCGGTGTGCGTATCCTATATACCCTCGGCGATAATGCGATGACCTACAAGAATTTCCCGCAGGACATCAGCGATGAGCGTATGAATGAGCTGGTACTTCAGTATTTAAGCGACGCCGAGATTGAAAATTTAAAGAAAACCTATTATTCTCAGCTGTCGACAGGTGATTGGCACCGCTTATCCAATAAGGATAAGACACTTGGAAAGCTTCAGATCAAAGAGTTGTATGCGATGTTTTATGAGACAGGCGCCTACACAGAGGAAGAGCTTTACAAGGATCTGGAAGCTTACGAGGTAGATGAGTCTGAATACCCGAGCAATCTGACCATCGTAGTTCCGGTTGAGTATTATTTAGACGGCGATGAGCTGGTTGTCAATGTAGATACCTCAGCGATCGAGACCGATGAGGAAAGCCCGATCATGTCACTTGGTCTGCTGCCATATTTTCTGACATCTGCTACCGATACCGAGTAC
This sequence comes from Wujia chipingensis, assembly GCA_963605535.1. Taxonomy (GTDB): domain Bacteria; phylum Bacillota; class Clostridia; order Lachnospirales; family Lachnospiraceae; genus Anthropogastromicrobium; species Anthropogastromicrobium chipingensis_A. Next base: position 15,575 of record CAVCXB010000013.1, on the reverse strand, counting down.
GATGACGGTTATATGTTCATCCCGGATGGAAGCGGCGCATTAATCAATCTTGACAGTACTAAGGTTAAGGAATATCATTATTCTGCAAGCTGGTACGGCGGTGACCGTCTGGTAAACTCCACCACCTACAATAGTGTCAATCCGCAGATGATGATGCCAGTGTTTGGCATGAAGACTTCGGACAGCACCGTGTTAGCGGTGATTGAAAATGGTGCGGAGGTGGCAACACTCGATGCGTACATTGCAAACACCGATAACTCGGAGCCGTTCTGTAAGATGAAGCTGACCTTTGGCATTCAGCCGCAGCAAAAGGTCGCTTCTGACGCAAATAGTACCTATTCCGTATCAAAGGCATCAACCGATGTTTATGACGAGAATATTACGCTTCGTTACTATTGGCTGGGCGAGGATGCCGACTATGTGGATATGGCAAAATGCTATAACCGCTATCTGGTCGAGCAGGGCGAGCTGACAGCCGAGGAGCCGGAAGAGAGCACTCCATTTTACACAGAGGTGCTTGGAAGCACCGATAAGACACAGTATATGCTTGGAATTCCGTATGAAGGAAAGCAGACATTGACCTCTTTCTCAGAGGCAAAGGAGCTGCTTAGTGATCTGAATGCGGCAGGCATCGGCAATGTAAAGCTGATCTACAGCGGTATGGTAGGCGGCGGAATGAACCAGAGAGCACTGACTGGCGGTGTTTCAATTGCATCTGGACTGGGCAGCAGCTCTGATTTCAAGAGCCTTAGTGACTATGCTTCCTCCATCGGAGCCGAGGTTTATCCGAATCTTCTGTTACAGTCGGCTTACACAAAGAAGGGATTAAGCGGCGATCGCGTGGCATGGAATATTGTAAACAATCGCGGACAGCTCTACACCTTTGATCCGGTTACCTTAAAGGTGGACGATGAGGCAGATTACAAGTTGTACATGATCAATCCAAACTATTTAAATAGCTATCTTGAGACGATCAAGAACAGCTTCAGCAAAAAGCTTGGAATCACGACCATTGCAAGTTCCGATCTTCTGACCTTTATCCCGACAAATTATAAGGGAACACAGGTATCCATGTCGACAGGTGAGGACATCAGCATGGCAGCAGGAAAATCCCTGGCAGATGGAATGAAGTTAATGCTTTCCAACCCGGTTTCCGATGCCTATGCATACAGCAGCAGTCTGACCGATATCCCGACACAAGACAGTGGAATGCGTATTTTGGATGCATCTGTTCCGTTTATGCAGCTGGTTTTGGACGGTTATAAGACTTATTCCAGCGAGTCCTTAAATCTGGAGACAACGGATATTCGCAGACAGTTTATTCAGGCGATCGAGACAAGAAGCGCGCTGAAGTTTACCTTTACCTATCGTGACAGTGCACTGTTAAACAAGACCGAGCAGGAAAATCTGTTTGCAGTTGATTATGGCTACTGGAAGGATTCCATTCCGGAGATTTACACAGAGTATGAGAGCTTTTATGAGTCCGTAAAGGGCGCAACAATCGAGTCTCATGAACTGTATGAGCGCGATGACAATCTGCGCATTGTAACCTATTCAAATGGTGTAAAGGTTTACATCAACTACGGTGACGAGGCGGCCGAGATTGACGGTGTCAGCGTGGACGCATTGGATTATCAGATTAAAAAATAAGGAGGGGTGATGATGAGTAAAGATAATAAGGCAAAGAAAACAAAAAAGCACTATAAAAGTCTTGAAAAGAAGACCGCCCTCTGGGGTCTGATCTTCCTGTTACCGTGGCTGATCGGTATGGTGTTCTTCTTCTTACGACCATTGGTTTTGACCTTCTACTATGCTTTTAGCAGCATGGAGATGGAAAATGGTGTGTTCAAGGGTACCTTTAATGGAATTGAAAACTTCAAGTATGCCCTTGGCGTCGATGCCGATTTCACAAAAGATCTGGCATCTGCGTTTACCGGTATGCTGACCAATGTGCCGATTCAGATCTTTGTATCACTGTTTATCGCGATTCTGTTAAACGGCCAGTTTAAGGGAAGAGGATTCTTCCGTGCAATCTTCTTTATCCCGATTATTCTGGCAACCGGAATCACAACAATCGAGCTTTCTGAGGTTTCCCTTACGGCACAGGCTTCGGAGTCTGTTGTGGATTTGGACTGGCTCACTGAGCTGGTTGTCAACAGCGGAATCCCGGCACAGATCACAACACTTCTGACCTCGTATATTTCTAACATTTTTGATGTTGTTACGACGTCTGGTGTACAGATCCTGATTTTCCTGTCTGGTTTACAGGCAATCTCTCCGACCTTGTATGAGGTTGCACAGCTTGAAGGCTGTAGTGCATTTGAAACCTTCTGTAAGATTACACTGCCGATGATTTCTCCAATGATTCTGGTGTGTCTTGTATACAGCATTTCCGAAGCATTCGCAAAGGCAGATGTAACGGATACCATCTACAGTGTTACCTTCAAGGGACAGTCGATGTATTACGGCTACGGCGCAGCCATGAGTGTTATTTACTTCGTGGTAACGCTTGCAAGTATCGGCATTATATGCGGTATCGTGTCAAAGGGGGTATTCTATTATGACTAAAGCAAAAAGAAAAGGCCTTAGCCGCAAAGAACGCATGGCGATGGCGCAGACAACTGCGGGCATCAGCTTTTGGGTTGATTTGCGAAAGGGACGCCTCAGCCGTTATACCATTCAGAAGCGAGTGAAGAAAGCGATTGCATTGTTGTTCCGCTATATCATTTTGATTTCACTTGGCTTCGTGATCCTGACACCACTGTTAAAGCTGGCAAAGGATGCATTTACCGATCCGAGTGCACTGGCAAGCAAGAGTTCCATCTGGGTTCCACAGAAGGTTTCCACGATCTTCTTTGAGATGAGTATGACAAAGATGGTATTAAACTACTGGCCAAGCCTTGTGTATACACTGGCAACAACTGCAGTTCTGACATTCTTCCAGGTGCTTTCCACCGGACTGGCAGCGTATTCCTTTGCCAGACTGAACAAAGGAAAGATGAAGGTTGTCAGCAAAGTATTATTCGCCATGGTTGTATTTACCATCGTTGTTCCGTCAGACTGTATCATGTTAGCACAGTTTTCCACCTTCAGAAGTTTTGATCTCTTTGGTATCATCAAGGCGCTGACTGGTTCTGGTATCAACATGACAAAGAATATGGCTTCCATGATTGTACTTGCTGCAACTGGTATGGGCGTAAAGAGTGGTCTTTATATTTACATTCTTCGTCAGGGTATCCGTGGACTGCCGTATTCCATCGAGGAAGCAGCATTCGTGGATGGCGCAGGATTCCTTCGCACCTTCTTCCAGATCGTTGTTCCAAGTGCATCCGGTTCCATTCTGACTGTTTCCGTACTCAGCTTTTTATGGAACTACACCGATGTGTACTACAACAGCTTACTGAACCAAAACACCTTACAGCTGGCTTACAATTATCACCAGCTGCAGGGAAATATCCGCTGGCCGATCGGCAATGCAGCGAAGATGCATGCCACATGGCTTAGCTTAATCAATGCAGAAAACCCGTATGTACAGAATGCATCCATTTCTGCATGTGCACTTCTTGTTGTACTTCCGCTTCTTATTATGTACTGCTTTGTACAGAAGCGTTTCGTACAGGGAGCAGCACGAAGCGGTCTTGGCGGCGATTGATATTTACTTGCAATTCACGGGAAACCGAAATACTATAGAAAGCCCCGAGGTGAATGTTAGTGTCTTAAGTTCACGCGTCCAGAAAGATTCATGTAAATCCCATGCTTGCATGAGGATTTCATGAATCAACTGGACGAAGTGGACTCCCCGTTTATGAGCAAAACAAAGCTGCATAGCAGCGACGCACGGAACGGGCGGTTTTGCGAATGGGAGTCCCGTGAACAAAAAGACAACTTAACAGGATCCCGCGGAATTGGGTTCGTCGACAAAGTCACTTCACCGAGTGGGCGTTTCGTAGCCTAGGCCCCGTGAATTATAATAATTTGCAGAGAAAGGTATGGTATTTCATATGAGATATTTAGACGAGCGCGTCTGGGTCATCTTACGAGAACTCAGACCGTTAATCGAGCGACAGCATATCGATATTACGAAATGGCAGACAAAAAAGAAACTTTTTATGCGCCCAGAAGAGACAGATCAGGATTCAATGCCATGGGAAGCATTTGACAGCAGCACCGACAGATGGTATGGCAAGGATGTGTACTATTGGTTCCGCGCCCAGTTTACCGTTCCACAGTCGATGGATGGAAAATGCATTTTTTTGAAAATCCATACACAGATTGAGGAGTGGGACGACGGACGAAATCCGCAGTTCCTTTTGTTCGTAGATGGACAGGCAGTCCAGGGCCAGGATATGAACCACAGAGAGGTACGTCTGACCGATTGTGCAGAGGCAGGACGCACCTATACGCTTGATCTTCAGGCATACACTGGAATCCTTCACAATGAGTTTGCATTGAAGGTAACAGCAGACGAGACCGATCTGGCACTGTTAAAGCTGTATTATGATTTGAAGGCACCGGCAGACGCTTATCACTATAAGAGAATGCCAGAGGGACGTACCCGCAGCCTTTTGATTGAAGCATTAAATGGCGCAATCAACAAACTGGATCTTCGTAATCCTCACTCACCAGAGTTTGATGCATCGGTAGCCGAAGCACAGGCTTACATTGATGAGCATCTGTATCAGAATCCAGAATTAATCGGTCATGATGAGATTATTGCATCCTGTATCGGACATACGCACATTGATGTGGCATGGTGGTGGACGGTATCTCAGACAAGAGAGAAGACTGCCCGCAGCTTTTCTACCGTATTAAAGCTGATGGATGAGTATCCAGATTATAAGTTTATGTCCAGTCAGCCGCAGCTGTATGTGTTCTTAAAAGAGCGTTATCCAGAGGTTTATGCAAAATTAAAGGAGCGCGTAAAAGAAGGCAGATGGATTCCAGAGGGCGGTATGTGGCTTGAGGCTGATTGTAACCTGACATCAGGTGAGTCTCTTGTGCGCCAGTTCCTTTATGGAAAGAAGTTTTTCAAGGATGAGTTTGGCATCGACAGCAAGATTTTGTGGCTGCCAGATGTATTTGGTTACAGCGGTGCCCTTCCTCAGATCATGAAGGAGTGCGGCATTGAGTACTTTATGACAACTAAGCTTGCATGGAATCAGATTGATAAGTTCCCGCACGATACCTTTATGTGGAAGGGAATTGATGGAACTGGTATTCTGACTCATTTGATCACAACACCGGGTGTTGGACAGGATGTAAAGCAGACTCATTTCACAACCTACAATGGTATGCTTGACGCCGATGCCGTAATTGGTGCATGGGATCGCTATCAGAATAAGGATCTGAACAATGAAGTTCTGATTTGCTATGGCTTTGGTGATGGCGGCGGCGGTCCAACCAGACAGATGTTAGAGTGTTCCTCTCGTCTGGAGAAGGGTATTGCTGGTATTCCGAAGGTTGTTCAGGAAAGCCCAGTAGCGTATTTTGAGCGTCTGGACGAGCGTGTGAGAAATCACAAGCGTCTTCCGGTATGGGAGGGTGAGCTGTATTTTGAGTATCACAGAGGAACCCTTACCTCCATGGGAAGAAACAAGAAGGGCAATCGAAAGAGCGAGCTGGCAATGATGGATCTGGAGCTGTTATCCGTACTTGCACAGGAAAAGGGCGTTTCCTATCCGAAGGACGAACTGGATCGTATGTGGAAGGGAATCTTACTGAATCAGTTCCATGATATTCTGCCGGGTTCTGCAATTCATGAGGTATATGAAGTTACAAAGAAAGAATATGAAGAGTTACTTAGCGAGGCACACGAGCTGATCGGTGAGCGCACAAAGGCACTCGCAGGTGAGGGCGATGGCATTACCGTATTCAATACGCTTGGATTTACGCGCGATGATGTGGTACGTCTTCCAGAAGGCTGCGATGCAGAGGCACTTGAGGATGCAGCTGGTGTAGTATATCCGGTTCAGCATACAAAGGATGGTGCCGTTGCCGCGGTAAAGAGTCTTCCGTCAAAGGGAAGCCGCGTTTACAAGAAGGCAGCAATGCCAAAGGATACGCAGACCGAGTGGTATTCCATTGAAAATACCATTGGAAATAAGACATTGGAAACTCCGTTCTATACCGTTGTATTTGATGAGAATGGCATGATTGCCCGTCTATACGACAAGAAGAACGACCGCGAAGTATTAAAAGAAGGCCAGAAGGGCAATCGTATGGTCATGTATGAGGATAAGCCGATGTGCTTTGATAACTGGGATATCGACATGTACTATACCGAAAAGGGATGGGACGTTTCCGATCTTGCACGCTTTGAGTGGATAGATTTGGGACCGATCAGTATTTCACTTGAAATTGAGCGAAAGATCAGCAATTCACTGATTCGTCAGAAGATCACCTTCTATGCGGACAGTGCTGTAATTCGTTTTGATACGTATGTTGACTGGAAGGAGCATCAGCATCTGCTTAAGGTTCACTTCCCGGTTGATCTTCATACCGATGAGGCAACCTTCGATATTCAGTTTGGAAACCTTACAAGAAAGATTCATCGAAACACCAGCTGGGATGAGGCTCGTTTTGAGAGCTGCGGCCAGAAGTGGATGGATATGTCCGAGGGTCACTATGGTGTCAGCCTGTTAAATGACTGCAAGTATGGCCATTCCGCACTGGATGGTGTGATGACACTGACATTGATCAAGTCTGGTATCGAGCCGAATCCAACTGCTGATCAGGAAGAACATACCTTTACTTACGCACTGTATCCACATGCTGAGGGCTGGAGACAGGCAAAGACCGTACAGGAAGCGATGAAGTTAAACCAGCCAGCTTTAAGCGCTGAAGGCGGATGCGCAGGAGATGAGACAAGTTTTGTATGGACTGATAAGCAGAATGTAATTCTTGAGACGGTAAAGAAGGCTGAGGATGGCGATGGCGTGATCATTCGTCTGTACGAGTCTGAAAATGCAAGAACAAAGGCTCATCTTAGCTTTGGAAAAACGGTTGCATCTGTTGAAAGCTGTGACTGCGTCGAGAAGACAAAGGAAACAGTTTGCGTAGCAGGTGATGGATTTGACATTACAATCAAGCCATACGAGATTCAGACTTACCGTGTACGTTTTTAAATAAGAGACAAAAGACTGAGGAAGTTTCCAGGGCATTGTCCCCGGAAACGGGAAAGGAAGAAAAATGGCAAAGATCATAGGAAAAGATTTACCGAATATACCATGGCAGGAAAAGCCGCAGGATTACCCGCGTCCGGTGTGGCGCTACACCAAAAATCCGATCATTGACCGGTATGCAATTCCGACATCCAATAGTATTTTCAATAGCGCTGTTGTTCCATTTCAGGATGGCTTTGCAGGTGTATTCCGTTGTGACAGCTTTGGTGTCAGCATGGACATCTACGCTGGATTCAGCAAGGACGCAATTCACTGGGAGATCAACCATGAGCCAATCACCTTTACAGGAGAGGATCAGGAGATCTTACAGAGACAGTACCGTTATGACCCACGTGTATGCTTCATCGAAGATCGTTATTACATTACCTGGTGTAATGGCTATCATGGTCCGACTATCGGAATCGCATACACATTTGATTTTAAGACATTTGTACAGTTAGAGAATGCATTCCTTCCGTATAACCGAAATGGTGTGCTTTTCCCAAGAAAGATCAACGGAAAGTATGCGATGCTGTCCCGTCCGAGTGATACCGGACATACACCGTTTGGCGATATTTTCTACAGCCAGAGCCCGGATCTTGAGTACTGGGGTCATCACCGCTTTGTAATGGGAACCTTCGGAGGCGATGCATCTGCATGGCAGGCAACCAAGATTGGTCCGGGACCAGTTCCGATCGAGACAGACGAGGGATGGCTGTTAATTTATCACGGCGTATTACGCACCTGCAACGGCTTTGTATACCGTATGGGCTGCGCACTGCTTGATCTGGAGCAGCCGTGGAAGGTACTGCGCCGCAGCAAGTATTACATCTTAGGACCAGCAGTGGACTATGAGATGAACGGAGATGTTCCGAATGTTGTATTCCCATGCGCTACACTTACCGATCCGGCAACGGGACGTATTGCGATCTATTACGGATGCGCAGATACGGTAACTGGACTTGCATTCACGACCGTTGATGAGCTGATGGCATGGATGGAGGCACATCCGCTGTAAAAATATAAATAAAAAGAGTAAAAGGCAGTCAGTTTTTTCTGGCTGCCTTTTGTAATGCAATAAAATAAGAAAACGAATATCCCTTAGTGACGCATTTAGCCTAAATCCGGTTCTGCCTCGAGACGAAGTTCAGGTGTAGTAACATGTTCAAGTTCCAATATGATAAACTCGTTCGTCCCCTTTTTTAACAGTGGACCTGGTACGTAGAGTGTTTTCTGGGGACCAGCACTGTTGTAGTAGCGTCCTAACAGAAAACCATTTACCGCGATGATACCCTTTTCAAAGCCCTCTGGACGTACAAAGGTATCACATGGCGTATCGGTCTCGAAGAAGCCACGCAGCAGAACTGGTCCGAAGTTTGCTGTAGGATGTTCGGAAAAAGTACAATCGGAATGAGGGCATTCAACAGAATCAATGGTACTTTGTGTGAAAATCTCGGATACAGATGACCAGTTTACCTTAGTAAAATCGTTGCATCGGATTGAATACATAGTCCAGCCAAAATGATTCATGGGGCCGATTCGCACACCGCGCACGATACCTTTTTCATCTAACAGCTTTGGACCATAGTTGATACGCCCCATATTTTCAACGAGGATGGATAGCGTACAGGACTGACCAGCATCGAGACCAACCATAACCTCATCATTGCGCTGGCCGGTGCGCTCTTTTACGCCAACGAGCTTATCGTCAAGGTAAATCAGTGCGCGGTCGTGAAGTCCGTCGATGGTTAGAGGAAGTGTCTCAAATGGTCCTGTCAGTGTTGTCTGATAGAGTACAAAACCAAAGTCCTGATCCAGCATTTCCATGGTCAGTGGATGGGAGTCAAAGACACCTTCACCGAGAAGTGATGGCTGGGCAAAGAGATGGGCTGCCTGAGTAAGATTGACAGTTCCAGATAGGCGGGAAGGACTCTGGATGGAAGCGGATTTGTCACTGGTTGAAGAAATCGTATCGACAAATGCGGCATCTGGCCCAACTTCCTCAGGATGGCGCTCCCAGAAGCGTTTAACGGCCTTTTGAATGGCAAGATACTTTGGTGTAATGTCACCGCTTTCGCTGAGTGGGCAATTGTAATCATAACTTGTCACGGTTGGCTGGTAGACATCGCTGAAATTGGCGCCATTTGTAAAGCCAAAGTTGGTACCACCGTGGAACATGTACAGATTGACAGAGGCACCCATGTCAAGCATTTCCTCTAATACAGCAGCTGTGTCATCAGCACCGCGCACATGATGTTCCTCGTACCAGTGGTCAAACCAACCGTTCCAGAATTCACAGCAGAAGAGTGGTTGATCGGTTTTGAATTTTCGCAAAAGTGCAAAATTGTCTTTCGGGTTGCTGCCAAAATTGACTGCGGAGAGAAGCCCCGGAAGTGTTCCACCGTTTAACATGAAGTACTGTGGGCCATCGGAGGTAAAGAACAGACAATCCAAATTTTCTTCTTCATAGAGTGAAAGAATATCCTGCATATAGGTGTGGTCGTCGCCGTAGCTTCCATATTCATTTTCTACTTGCATGGCGATGATACAGCCGCCGTTGCAGCCAAGATACGGGCGAATAACGGAGAACAACTTCTTATAATAACGGCGAACCTTGCTCAAGAACAGTTCATCGTGACAGCGAAGATGAATGTGAGGGTAGGTCAACAGCCAAGATGGGAGTCCTCCCATATCCCATTCCGCACAGATATATGGGCCTGGACGAAGAATGACATAGAGGCCCAGACGAGACGCGGTCTCTAAGAAACGAGCCAGATCTAAAATACCAGAAAAGTCAAACTTGCCTTCTCGTGGCTCGTGCAAATTCCAGCAGGTATAGGTCTCTACTGTGTTAAAGCCACATTGCTTCAGTTTAAGAAGTCGGTTCTCCCAGTAGTCTGGGACTACGCGAAAGTAGTGGATGGTACCGGACAGAATCCGAAATGGCTGGTCGTTTAAGTAAAACTGTGAGCCCTCAAAACGTAATCGGTTCATAAAAAAAACCTTCCTTTTTCATGTTGTATCGTTGTAATTGTTTCTTAGATATCTCTGTTTATCCAGAATGAATTTTAACGGATTTTAGTGGATTACACAATGGACTTTCTTGCTCTTTTTAAACTTTTATAATTAACATTTGATAACAAAAAAGTGACAAAAGTACAAAAGAAAAACTTAAAAATACACAAAAAATAGCTTGCTTATGGATATAAATACTGTTATAATGATTGAGAAATAGAGAAACGATCGGGAGAAAACCGAAGGAAACAGATTGATACACGAAAAACAAATTAACGTTATGTTAAATATTGGACTTTACAACGCAGGCTAGAAATCTAGGCTGCCACAAAAGGAGGAAATCAAATGATACGTATACTGCCAAAGCCTCAGCACATGGAAGAACACGAAGGAATTTTGCTTTTGGATTATCATTGCAGAATCACGATGGATGCGAGCTGCCCACAGGAGGCAAATGGATATGCGAAGCAGCTTGCCGATCAGATCAAAAAATCAACGGGGCTTGAGCTGAGTTTAGACCGGCGTACATCAGGTGCTCATAAGGGCATACAGCTTTGCATTGATGAGACCGCAGGCATCACCGAGAAGGGTGCAAACAAGGAAGCATATCGCCTGACGATCACACCAGATGGTGCTGTAATCAGCGCAGCAGCAAAGGAAGGTCTGTTTAATGGTGTGCAGACGCTTCGTCAGCTGATCATTCAGTATGGCATCTGCCTGCCATGTCTGTCTATTATCGATTATCCGGAAATTCCGGTGCGTGGCTGGTTTATGGATGCGACACGAGGACGTATTCCGACCATGGCTTATTTAAAGGAGATGGCAGATCGCTGCAGCCTGTATAAGATTAACCAGATGCATCTGTATGTAGAGCATACCTTCCTGTTTGATGGTCTGAGCGAGGTGTGGAGAGATGACACGCCGCTTACCGCACAGGACATTCTTGAATTTGATGCGTATTGTGCTGAGCGAAACATTGAGCTTGTTCCGTCCATTGCTACATTTGGTCATCTGTACAAGGTGCTTCGTACCAGAACCTTCCATGAACTCTCCGAGATTGACGAGCCAGCAGGCTATCATTTCTCATTCTTTGACCGTATGCGCCATCATACCCTTAACATCACCGATGATCGTGCCTATGAGCTGGTGTGCCGCATGATTGATGAGTATAGCTCACTGTTTTGTTCCAGTTTGTTCAATATCAACTGCGATGAGACCTTTGATTTGGGCAAGGGCAGAGGAAAAGAGATGGCAGACCAGGTTGGCTCTCATGCGATGTACATTCAGTGGGTGAACCGTGTCTGCGAGCACGTAAAGGCAATCGGAAAGCGTCCGATGTTCTGGGGCGACATCATTGCGGCTCATCCGGAGACGATTCGCGAACTGCCGGAAGATATCATTTGTATGACGTGGGATTATAGCTTGGCACCGGGCGATACCAACGTGCGTAAGCTTTGGGAGAATGGTGCGCACCAGTATTTGTGTCCGGGCGTTCAGGGCTGGCATCAGACCATCCATCTGATTGATATCGCATATGAAAACATTAAAAAGATGGCTCAGTTTGCGCATCAGTTTGACGGCGAAGGTCTTCTGACAACGGACTGGGGTGATTATGGTCATTTCCAGAATCCGGAGTTGGCACTTGTGGGTATTATTTATGGAGCTGCATTTGGCTGGAACAGCGAGATTCCATCAAGAGAAGCAATCAATGAAGATATTTCTGTGATCGAGTATGGCGATTCTTCTGCAACACTTCTTGCGGTTTTAAGCCGTATGAGCAATCAGGCTGTTATGCATTGGGGCGAGTTAGTTGAGTTTTCTGAGACGTATCGCTATCAGATCGCAGATAAGGACATGGATACCTTCTGGAAAGGCTATCTGCCACGCATTGAATGGGGACTGCCGCACATTGCAGAGTGTAATGAGACCATTAAAAAAGGCATGAGCGAGGTCGCAGCACTTCTTCCGTCCATTGAGGCGGACAAGAGAAAGCGCATCGCACCGCTTCTTCATATGGCAGAGGGGCAGATTCTGATCAATACCATCTTGAGTGTGCTGGATCGAGAGTATCTTGGTCATCCAGATGCCTATACTGGTGATACAAAAGCGCTGGCAGAGACACTTGAGACTTGGCACTATGAGTACCGCAAGCAGTGGCATGCAATCAGCCGTGAGAGTGAGCTGTACCGCATCAGCGAGTTGATTTTCTGGGTAGCAGACTATTTAAGAGCACTGAACTAAAGAAAAAGTGAATGTGCAAAATGCAGAATGCTGTCCGAAACAAAGACGACAGAATACTTCTAAATAAAGATGAAAAAAAGAAAATAAATACAGAAAGGGAACAAAAAGACAAATGCAATACGGACATTTTGATAATGAAAAAAGAGAGTATGTAATTGATCGTGTGGATATTCCGGTGTCTTGGACCAATTATCTTGGTGTAAAGGACATGTGTATGGTTGTCAACCACACAGCAGGAGGTTACCTATTCTATAAGTCACCGGAGTACCACCGCATCACGAGATTTCGTGCCAATGCGGTGCCGATGGATCGCCCAGGTCATTATGTTTATTTAAGAGATGCCGAGACGAAGGATTATTGGAGCATTTCCTGGCAGCCGGTTGGAAAGCCGCTCGATCAGGCACAGTATCGCTGCCGCCATGGCCTTTCCTACTCCGTCTATGAGTGCGACTATGCAGGTATTCAGGCAAGTCAGACACTTGTAATCCCAAAGGACGAGTCGGTTGAGTTGTGGGATGTAAAGGTGACAAACACAACCGATAAGGTGCGTACACTTGATGTATTCTCTTACTGCGAGCTGTCCTATCATCACATCAACATGGACAACATGAATTTCCAGATGAGCAATTATGCATCTGGTTCTTCCTATCGTGATGGCGTGATCGAGTATGATCTGTTCTACGAGAAGTTTGGTTATCAGTATTTTACCTGCAGTGAGATGCCGGACAGCTTTGACTGTCTGCGTGACACCTTTATCGGTGCTTATCACACCGAGGACAATCCGGTTGGCGTAATCAATGGAACTCTTTCTGGCAGCTTCGAGAAGGGTGGAAATCACTGTGGAGCGCTGCAAAAGACAATCACCTTGCAGCCTGGTGAGACAAAGCGTATTGTGTTCATGCTTGGAGAAGGACGCTACGCAGATGGCGCAGCGATGCGTGAAAAATATAGCGATATGAAGAATGTAGATGCTGTTTACGATGAGCTTCGCGCATTCTGGGAGAATAAGGCATCCAAGCTTCAGATCAAGACACCAAATGAAGGTATGAATACCATGATCAACATTTGGACACTCTACCAGTCTGAGATCAACGTTATGTTCTCACGTTTTGCTTCCTTTATCGAGGTTGGCGGCCGCGTGGGACTGGGCTATCGCGATACCGCGCAGGATGCGATGACAATTCCGCACTCCAATCCAGAAAAGTGCCGTCAGCGTCTTGTAGAGCTGCTTCGCGGTCTGGTTCAGATGGGATATGGTCTTCATCTGTTTGATCCGGCATGGTTCAATCCAAACGAGGAAGTAAAGCCATTCAAGTCTCCAACTGTTGTTCCGACACCGGATGCAAAGGATATGATTCATGGTCTGAAGGATACCTGCTCGGATGATGCGCTGTGGCTTGTAAGCGCTGTTGTTGAGTATGTAAAGGAAACGGGAGAGTTTGACTTTATCGACAGCGAGCTTGGCTATGCTGATGGCGGAAGCGGCACTGTTTATGAACATTTAAAGAAAATTCTTGACTTTTCCTATGAGCAGGTTGGACAGAGCGGAATCTGTAAGGGGCTGCGTGCTGACTGGAATGACTGTCTGAACTTAGGTGGCGGTGAGAGTGCGCTTGTTTCCTTCCTGCATTACTGGGCAATCGACAACTTCCTTAGTCTGGCAAAGTATCTGAACCGCGAGGAGGATGTCAAGAAATACAGTGACATGTTGGCAAGTGTCAAGACCGCATGCAACCGCGAGCTGTGGGATGAGAAGTGGTTTATCCGTGGTATTACCGCATCGGGAAGAAAGATTGGATCAAGCAAGGACAAGGAAGGAAAGATTCATCTGGAGTCCAATGCGTGGGCTGTTCTTTCTGGTGCAGCAGATACCGAGAAGGGCATTCAGGCAATGGATAGCATTTATGAGTATCTGTTTACCCCATATGGAATTATGTTAAACGGACCGGCTTACACCGTACCAGATGATGAGATTGGCTTTGTTACCAGAGTGTACCCGGGTTTAAAGGAGAATGCATCGATTTTCAGCCATCCAAATCCATGGGCGTGGGCCGCAGAGTGCCGTCTTGGCAGAGGCGATCGTGCGATGGAATTTTATAATGCACTTTGCCCATATTATCAGAATGATAAGATTGAGATTCGTCAGGCAGAGCCGTACAGCTATTGCCAGTTCATTTGTGGAAAGGATCACAGCGCATACGGAAGAGCAAGACATCCGTTTATGACAGGAAGCGCTGGCTGGGCATACTTTAGTGCAACCCGATATATGCTTGGATGCCGTCCGCAGTATGATAAATTGTTATTGGATCCGTGTATTCCGGCAGCATGGGATGGATTTTCCATGGAGCGTGTGTGGAGAGATGCCGAATTTGCAATCGAGGTAGAGAATCCGCAGCATGTATGCAAGGGCGTAGCAGCGCTCTATTTGGATGGTGAGCGCGTAGAAAAGATAACCGTACAGAAGGCAGGAAGTAAGCATACGGTACGAGTGGTACTTGGAAAGCAAGGAATCTATCTATGAGACGCTGATGGTAAAGAGAGAACTTCCAGATAAGGAGGCGATTGGCTTTGAGATGGATCATGTCTCCTACGAGGATGGCTGCAAGGTTTACTTTAAAAACGGTGGTTGGATTGTGGCGCGCTTCTCCGGAACAGAGCCATTAATTCGTATCTTCTGTGAGATGGAGAACCGGGCGGATGCGGTTCGCGTGTGCGAGGTATTTCGAAGCTTTTTGGGGCTGTAATTGGTGTCACGGAAGGTTACGGTGTTAGCTGAAAAAAGCTCCTGCGCATCCGCCGAGGCAGCATAGTCCGAGAACAAGAAAAGCGGGGTACGACAGTGACCCCTTGGCAACAATCACGCAGATAAGTGCGAGGAGCAAAAAGTACCCGATTCCAAAGCCGAGTCCCCAGAGGATGCGCCTTTTGGGGAAGATGCGTCCAAAGCAGAAGCCACCGAATAGGCAGGAGAGAAGATAGGACAGATACAGTCCCGTCTTTACCTGCCCTTCCGATAGTGATAGCTTCCACATTAAAAGTGCCGTCAGGCAGAGAACAAGGATACTAATCAGAAATGAAAGAAGAAGCGTGCGAACCACTGGAATGAGTTTTGAGCGCATGAAAAAGCCTCTTTGAACATGTTTACTAACATGTATTCAA
>CAVCXB010000012.1:0-39678 GCA_963605535.1 Wujia chipingensis | reverse complement strand
AGGAGCTTCCATATAAGATTGTACCAGGAGAACTGGCCAGCTTTCGAGAGAGCGTATTTACGGAGCGGGCCATTGTTGGTGAGCGTTTAAGACTTGCAATTGGTCTGCCAAACCGTACCCTTGCCGAGCATGCGCCGGTAGCAGATGGTGTAAATGAGAGTGCCATCACAGAGCGCTACTATGAGCCGCCGCTGATCAACATCATCAAGTTTGCCTGTCACAAGTGTCTGGACAATCAGACCGTTGTCACCAACATGTGCCAGGGCTGTACCGCACATCCGTGTGAGGAGGTCTGCCCGAAGGGCGCCGTTGTTGTCAAGCAGGGTGGAAAGTCCAAGATTGATCCGGAGAAGTGTATCAACTGTGGACGCTGTCGTGATGCCTGTCCGTATGGTGCAATCGTTAAGATGGAGCGTCCGTGTGCAAAGGCCTGCGGTATGCATGCAATTCACAGCGATGAGTACGGCAGAGCCGATATCAATTATGACAAGTGCGTATCCTGCGGTATGTGCCTTGTAAACTGCCCATTTGGTGCGATTGCCGATAAGGGACAGATATTCCAGACCATCCTTGCAATGAAGGCCGGTACGAGAGTATATGCGGCCGTTGCACCGGCATTTATCGGACAGTTTGGACCGAAGCTGACGCCGGAGCGTTTCCGTGCAGCCATGAAGGAACTTGGTTTTGCCGATGTCGTAGAGGTTGCGGCTGGAGCCGATCTTTGTACGATTCAGGAGGCAAAGGATTTCCTTGATGAAGTACCGGAGAAGATTCCATTTATGGGAACTTCTTGTTGTCCGTCCTGGTCTGTTATGGCAAAGACTGAGTTTCCAAAGTATGCCAATTGTATCTCCATGGCGCTGACACCGATGGTATTTACCGGACGTATGATCAAGAAGGCGGATCCAGGCTGCAAGGTGGCCTTTATCGGACCGTGTGCGGCAAAGAAGCTTGAGGCGAGCCGAAGAAGCGTGCGAAGCGATGTCGATTTTGTTCTTACCTTCGAGGAAGTTATGGGGATGTTCGAGGCAAAGGGCGTTTCATTTGATGACATTCAGGCAGGAGATCCACTTCATCATGCCAGCGGCGATGGAAGAAACTTTGCCGTTGCGGGCGGTGTTGCAAATGCCGTTGTCAATGCAATTCACCAGATCGATCCAGACCGTGAGGTCAACGTGGTTTGCGCACAGGGACTCGATGAGTGTCGTAAGATGATGCAGATGGCAAAAGCTGGAAAATACAATGGTTATCTGCTTGAAGGTATGGCGTGCCCGGGCGGCTGCGTAGGCGGTGCCGGAACGATCCAGCCGATTAAGAAGTCTGCGGCAAATGTTGCGATGAACAAGAAAAATGCACCGTTCCCATCGGCAACGCAGAGCGAGTACAAGCAGATGCTTGAGTTCTTGGAGGAGCGCGATGCAAAGGCACCAGCAGTAGAGGCAGCGGATGCAGTGGAGCAGGAAAAGAAACCGAAATAATCGGAAGAAAAGGTTGGAATAAGAAATTTGATTTGCATAGTTGTGTATTCATAGCTACGTGTTTACACTGCAAAGAAAGAGGGACATATGGATAAAAGACAAAAGAAAAGGGTATGGCTTCTGACGGCCTTGGCAACTGTTGCAGCATTGTCACTTTTCGTTTTTAGCGGGTGCGCAAAGCTTGCATCCACGATCAACGATATCAAGGGCAGCCTGATCGGAAATCAGTACACGATCTACACGTATGATAACTTTGGAAATCTTGTGTTAGAGACAAGCGGAAAGAAGATTGATATCGCAGGAAATCCAGTCAAGACGACAAGCTACGATGAGAATGGAAAAGTCATCACCGGCTATGAGTTGGCCTCCGTTATCACGATTACGATTGATGGAAACGAGATCGAGTCCTGCGGCGACACCTGTATCTTTGTGCAAAAGGGACTGACACCAGATGTTGATTTTACGACAGAGACCATTCAGACAGGTTCAAGTACGATTTTTGATATCACATCGCTGTCTGCGAAGCTGAATCAGTATAAGAATCAGTTCGGAAAAGCGCGTGTCGTTGTCATTAAATCGCAGTTAGGAAATCCGATTATGGCATTTTCTGGTGATAGTGTCTACTGGGAGATTCCAGAGGATTTGCCGAAGATGACAAAGCTCATGATTGATGGAAAGGCGCTTTATATTCACAGAGCAAATTTCCAGATCATTGATAAGGAGTTAATCCAGTAGTTGGCGAAATCGCGGATGATGATGGCGCCCCGGAGGGGAATGGTGAAGGTGTAAGATGTAAGATCCCCCCCCGGAAGTTTAACGAAGGGGCTTCGGCGATGGCTTTGTCGGCGCCCCTTGTTCCCGCGGCGCCTTCTACGTTATTTCATCGAAGGTTTGTTGCGTAAGCCCGCTCCCACACGGGATCGCCTCGTAAAGCACAGTCACCTCAGCCACCTAGTCTAGGCTTTGAGATGTGTGTTGCAGAATAAAATTATAAAAAATAAAGGTGCGCCGAGAGAAGTTGTTGGCGTACCTTTTTAATTATGCAGGGATGAATAAATTATAGGTCAAATAAGAAGGTGGTGTATCAAAATGGGAAATTCCAAAGAAACGATATGTGGAGAGCTATTGTATGAATTCATGGTTCATGAAAAAGGTTTTAAAACATCAGGCAGATGGAAGAATTGTGAGCAGGAAAAATTGCATAATGATTTTGCCGTGATGAAACAATTGATACGGTTAATTGAGTTGGACAGAGATATTCCATTTAGAGAGATAAAAGAGATCGTTTTATATTTAAGTAGCGCGAATGTCTATGTGGGAAATCTTCCTCAGAGAAGAGATTCTGATGTAATGAAATTTTGTGGAAAAGCAAATGCAGAAATTGATTTCAAAATGCTTGAGTTAATTGAAGAAGGCGAAAAAATCATTCTGGAAAATCAAAGGATGAAAGGATTAAAAAGAGTGATTTCTAAAAGAAAGAGAAAAGAGCAAATGTGGCTTATTCTGATGGGACTTCATAACTTGCCAAGAATTTATTTAGATGGAGGCGGTGAATTTGATGATTTGAAAAAGTGGTTAATTTCTCCAGAAGAAGCACTTGCGTATAGCAGTTCCTATTTGACCGCATTAAAAGAATCTCAAATGAAAATTAATTAAAATAGATTTGTGTTGAGTTGAGTAGTACAAGGTGAGGAGTAAATTTTATGGAAAAGAAAGTTTGGGAGTAACTCTAGTGTTGTTGCACTCTTCTGGTGCTTTTCCTTCGACTTTGCAAGCTGCCAGATAGTCATCAATAGCATTGTGAAAATCTTCCAGAAATTCTTTCGCATTTTCTCCTTTATAAGAAATCAGAGAGCGAATTCCCATAACTTTTCCAAAAAAAATACCATCATCTTCTGAGAATTCAATGCTGCCAACATATCCTTTATATTCGATGGTGTTAGTCATATGAGTTCCTCCTGTTCCAAGAATGCTATCAGCTGTTTGATTTGATAGGCTTTTAATTTTTTTTTGCGGATGTGGTTTGTGGAGCTATAGTATACACAATGTTAAAAGAAAATGCAACTAGAAATAGTTGCAAAAGAATAAATTTGACATTGGCAATATCATGTAATAATATTTGGTGTATGAGATTTATTCACCATCCATTTAATTGTTTATCAAGGAATTATTTTGACAAAAAGGAGAGTTAAATGAGAAAGATAATAGTTAATGACTGTACGCAGTATTTTACTGTCTTGAAAGAAATAAAGAAAGGCATTAAAGCACAGATATTGGAATATGACGAAGATGAGGAAATCAATAAAGATTTTGTGGCAGAGGAAATTATAAAATTGTCAGAAGGGTTTCCGATTGAGCTATGGACAGCAGATACATTGGATTATGTCTACAAGAAAAAATATATGGGTCATATGTGGCAAAACATAAGAAAAAAGTATATGCTTGCTGTAACCGAAGAGATGGAAGAAGATTGTGAAGAAAGAGCATATCTGATACAGATTGGAAAAGCAAGAATAGTGCAGGAAAGCGTAAAGCAAGCACTTAATTATTTGAAAGATGTAAGCAGGTCTTCCTTTTTGTTGATTGGAGAATTTGAGCAAACAGATGAACTAATGGAGTTACTGCTCAAACTTGAAGAAAATTATGATGCGATTGCGAATATTGTTAATCTGGTGTGCAATGAAAACGGAATAAATAAAGTGATATATTTCATTCAGGGAATGGATGGTGCTTCACTGACATGTTTTTCTTGAGAGTAAAATAAATATTGTTTTTCAAAATATGTGTGATATGATAAGGGCAAAATAATCACGATGGAGGTTTAAAAATCATGGGCGAAATGACAAAAAATCAAAAAAAGGAAGCGCTTCGTGCATGGAGACAAAAAGAGAAAAAAAGCTACTGTTTAGAAAAGGAAGAGGTAGAAGCACTGTTTGAATATTTGGAGGAAGCATTAGAAGAAGCAGAGTGCGATCACACGTTAAAAAATACAGAGCAGTGGATAATAGATAATATTGAGGACGAAGAGAGATATGATCAAGTCAGACAAGAAATAGAAGACGATGGCGGCTATTGTGATTGCGAAGTATTGGCGAATTGTTATGAGGAATACGATATTTAATAGAACTATTTTCGATATGTCAGACTTCGTGAAATACCAACTGTGAGTTGAAATATCATAAAAATATAGTAGAAGAATACAATATCGGTAACAGACAGATATGAGGTGCCTATGGCAATTGTGGCATCATTTTCGCAGCTTAGTATACCAATATTGTTTCTTTTGGTGATTGTTATTGGGCTGTATCGAAAGGTACCAGTGTATGACGCGTTTACAGAAGGTGCAAAAGAAGGCTTAAAGACCGCCTTACAGATCGCCCCCACGCTTGTGGGTTTGATGATTGGTGTGCGTGTGCTTCGTGCAAGTGGATTTTTGGATGTACTTTCTATGAGTCTTTCTCGTCCAATGGCAGTGCTTGGCATTCCGGCTCCGGTTGTGCCAGTCATATTTGTGCGTCTTTTTTCTGCATCCGCGGCGACGGGACTCGTACTCGAATTGTTTGAGCAGTACGGGACGGATTCCTATATCGGACTACTCGCGTCCATTTTAATGAGCTGTACGGAGACGTGTTTTTACACGATGTCCGTGTATTTTTTGTCCGTGAAAATAACAAAGACCAGATGGACACTCGCCGGAGCCCTGCTGTCGACAGCAGTAGGAATCGCGGCAAGTGTGCTTCTGGCCGGTTGGATGTGCAGATAAATTTTTGAAAAATACGTAACGATTGATTCAGAGCTACACTTTTGTTTTAAAAATCGCTAAATTACAGATTTTCTAATACAATCTTATAAGTTCTCTAACGCAATCTTCATCATATTGGTGAAGCAGGTCTGGCGCTCCTCAGCGGTGGTGATCTCCGGGCTTACAAAGCTGTCAGAAATGGTAAGCAGGCAGGCAGCCTCCTTGCCAAGTACGGCAGCATTTGCAAACAGTGCAAAGCTTTCCATCTCAACAGCCAGACAACCGCGCTCATCACGAAGTTTCTCCCAGTAGGTTGGCTTTGCGTCAGAGGGCTGACGATAGAATACGTCGCTGGAATGGATGGCACCCTCGATCATCTTGATGCCAAGGCGCTTTGCAGTAGCGCGCAGGGAGTCATTGAGTGCTTCAGACGGATAGGTCTCGTCTTTGTCATAACCGGACTGAACCTTTGCATAGGTGGACTCGCTGACTGCAGAAGTAGCAAGAACAACGTCGTAAATCTTTGCGTCCGGGCTGTAACTTCCGGCACTTCCGATACGGATAATACGATCTACATCGTACTCTTTAAATAATTCATAGGAGTAGATACCGATGCTCGGCATACCCATTCCGCCGCCCATAACAGTAACCGGCTTTCCATTGTAGGTTCCAGTGTAGGCAAGCATACCGCGCACTTCATTTACAAGTACGGCATCCTGAAGAAATGTTTCAGCGATAAATTTTGCGCGAAGCGGATCGCCCGGCATTAAAACGGTCTTTGCAATCTGACCTTTTTGTGCATTATTATGTGGTGTTGGCATAAAAAAACCTCCTGTCTCTTCGAAAAAAGTGTTATACTATATGAAGTATACCATAAATTAGGCAGTATGCCAACCAAAACTTGTGCAAAAAGAAAAGAGAAAAGGAGAGACAGCCATGTTTGAGCGAAAGAAAGCGTTAAAGGAAATTGAAGAAAAATTAAATGCAGTTCAGATGTATCTGGAAAATAATTATAAGGATCTGACAATTCAGTCTTACAAGGAAGCAAAGGAAGTCGTTGCAAAACACGAGCAGAGCGGTGTGTTAAAGCAAAAGGATATTGATCAGATTCAAAAGAGAATGTCTGAGTTTGATGCTAAGCTTGTGCACTACGGTCATACCAATGTATCTGAATTTCTAAAAGAGCGCTATTGAGGGACGAGAGCGATCTTCTCATCTCTTGTAAGATGATTGCAGAATTGCTTTTTATAAATAGAATTTCGATGAATGGCGATAACGTAAGGAATTTGTAAAAATTGACGCGTTTTATTAAGGTGACATTGTGGGAGTAGGATGCTATACTAAAATCAAAGAAAAAGGTGAAGGGGTACTACCTTAACCGGACAGGAGGTCCGAATATATGATGAAAATGAAACGACAAAAAGCAAAATGGAGTGCCGTGCTGACATCGGCAGCTATGCTCATGATAAATATTCCGGTATCAGCAGAGGAGGCAGCGCCAAGTACGTATACAAACGGAATCAGCACCGCAAATGGCTATATCGAGTTTGAGCAGCCACAGCTGATTGACAATCAGGATATGCTGCAGCTTGGTTACACAAGCGATAACATTCGCGCCTACGAGATCGGAAATGCAGGAGAGTTGGCATGGTTTGTCCAGCATTTTTATGCAGGTGATTTGGAGACGCAGAATGTCAGCTTATCCGATAATATCAACATGAGTGATTTGGCTGATTTTGGTTTTTCCTATTCATGGACACCGATCGGATATTTTGATACGACCGTGCAGTCAGGAAAGAGCTATGACGGTGTATTTGATGGAAATGGCTACAGCATAAGCGGCATTACGATGGATCAGATTAGTGGCACTGATTTGGTCAGCAGCGTATCGGTAGCACAGGCCGAGGCACTTCAGACACCGATTATTGAAAATCGGATGCAGAATTCGTTAGCGGCAGTATTTGGTTACATCGGAAGCAGTGGTTATGTGACAGAACTCAAATTGGAGAATACATCCATCACTTCCAATAATGATGCAGCAGTTCTTGCAGGACGAAACGATGGTAAGATTACTGCATGTGTCACAACAGGAGCCAATATTACCTCTTCCAAGCAGAGTGCATTTGTCAGTGATTTTGCAGTGGACAATGAAAATGTGATCGAGTCGGTTTATTCAACGGGATTAAGCATTACAAATTTACTCGCAGAGGATCAGGTGACACCGATTCTTTTAAGCTATGCGCCGGGTTATTCTTCTACCACTGGAAATGGCAGCGTGTCTGCAGTCTTCACAGAAACGAAGCAGAGTGCTGACGGCAGTCTTTTTGTTAAAGAGGCACCTGCAGGTGTGACGATGCTTGATTCGTCCCAGTTTGCAGATGGCGCAGCAGCATGGGCACTCAACTCGAATTTTACAGAGCCAAAGTTTTCACAGCTGATTGGAACCGACAGCGTTCCAACACTGGTAAAGGCTGATACAACTGTTTCTCGTGTTTATAAGTGGACACTTGACTATGCCGATGAGGCGACAGCGGATAGTACCATTTACACAAATGGTACCGTACCGGATAGTATTTACGCAGATGGCCGTCAGTGGCAGATGTCGGGAGCAGATGGCACACTTACCGATGTGACTGCCGGCATGGTGATTGAAAATGATATGACTTTGATTGAAAAGACAGAGGCATCAGCCGAGCCGTCCGAGACTGAGCCGTCCGAGACCGAGACAACGGCTCCGGAACCGTCAACTGCAGAACCGACAACCGTACAGCCAGAGAGTACCACACCAGAACCGACGACACAGCCAACGACCATTCAGAAGGTCGATCCAGTCTATGTAATACCAGAAGGACTGGAAGGGTATGTGACAAAGCCATTGTCCGATATCGCGCTTCCAAGTGATTCCGTTGGACAGTTTGTATGGCAGACCGATCCGGCGACACTTCTTCCGGCACAGGAGGAGGCAAATGCACTGGTTAGCTTTGTTCCATATGATACCGAGACGTACAATACAATAACAGATATTGTTGTTAAAATTAAAATTAATAAGCTGGACACGACACCGCCAGTCATCACAGGAATTGAGGATGGCAAGACGTATTGTGAGGCACAGACCGTAACCGTAACCGATGAAAGTGCATTTACCGTAACTGTAAATGGACAGCAAGTAACACTTGATGAGAATGGAAGCTTCACATTAGAGCCAGGCGAGAGCCAGTTAAGCGTGTCTGCAGTCGATGAGGCAGGCAACATGACTACCGTGAATGTGATTGTCAATAATGGCCATACCTTCTCGGACGGAAAATGTGTAATCTGTGGAGCAGAAGATCCAGATTACGTGCCAGAGCCGACCGAAGATACCATGATTCCAGATGCGACACTTACTGCAATGAATGAAGATGGCAGTGCAGCAGAGGGTCAGGGAACCGATGGCTGGTACCACACCAAATATATTACACTTACTGCGCCGGAAGGCTACAACATTATCGACAATTTGTATGCAAGATCACGCAGAATGCCGACCATGGATGTAGAGCTGAATGAAGGTGAGAATCAGATTGTTTACTATCTGATCAAAGAGGATAACACGACAATCAGTGATCAGCGAACTGTAAAATTATATCTGGATACCACCGCTCCGCAGGAGAATGGCATCGAAGAGGGAAAGGTTTACTGTGGCCCAGTATCCTTTACAATCGTTGAGGAAAATCTGAATCGTGAAGCATGTGAGCTTCCGGCATCGGTAACAGAGAATGCAGACAGCACCTTTACGGCAAATGCAGCAGAAGGTGAGCAGACCATCGTTCTTCGTGATAAGGCAGGAAATGAGACCACCGTTCACTATACAGTAAATAATGGTCATACCTTTGACAAGGGTACTTGCATTTACTGTGGTGAAGCTGATCCAGATTATAAGGAGCCAGCAAGCGAATCTGCGGATGTGGCTGATGCAGTAACAACGACACCAGACGCAGATGGAAATTGGTACCGCACGACAAATACGATTACCCTGACAGCACCGACTGGTTATTACATTAGCCAGAATGGAGATGAGGCAAGCTTTGGAACCAATACCAGCCTGACTGTAACCCTTCAGGACGGCGAAAATGCAATCCATTATTATCTGCTTAGTACAGATGGTAAAGTTATTAGTACCTTAAAGACGTTCACCGCTTATTTCGACCAGACAGCACCGGTCATCAGCGGAGCAGAAAATGGAACAACCTACTGCGAGGCACCGACATTGACCATCAGCGATGCCAATCTTGCACAGGTTACTGTAAATGGCACACCGGTTTCCCTCATGTCAGAGGGCACGCTCACCGTGGCACCGGCATCTGAGGCACAAGTTATCAAGGCAGTCGATGCAGCAGGCAACGAAGCTTCGATTACAATTACTGTAAATAATGGACACAGCTACGCGAACGGTATCTGTACCGTATGCGGACAGTACGATCCAAACTATACCGTAAATGTAGATGCACAATTTTTAACACAGGGAATGGGAAGTAATGGCTGGTACCGTGCAAATGCAATTCTTCAGGCACCGGATGGCTTCTACCTTTCCTTCACAAATGATCGTGCAAACTTTGGAACCAATACAAGCATTGAGATCACAGAGGAAGGCAGCTACATGATGAAATATTATCTGATGAATATTTCAAGTGGAGCGATCAGCCAGGAGAAGCAGATCAGTATTAAGCTCGACAAGACAGCACCGACCATCGGTGGAGCAGAGTCTGACAAGACTTATTGCCTGGATCAGAAGATTACCATTACGGTATCGGATACCAATCTGTATTCTGTAAAGCTGAATAATCAGGAGATTGCTTCGGCAGCCAGCTTAAATGCAGCCAATACCTTCAGCTATGAGCTTACAAAGGCAGGTGCATATGTCTTCACCGCAGCCGATGAGGCAGGCAATCTGGCAACCATGCGTCTTACCGTAAATGAAAATCATACCTGGGACGACGGTGTGGTTCAGACCGAGGCGACGACTACGACAACTGGAACAAAACTTTATACCTGTACAATATGTGGTGAGACAAAGACGGAAGAGATTCCGATGGTAACGACCGAGGCTACCACACCAGAGCCGACGACTCCGGAACCAACGACTACCACACAGGAGCCGACCACTCAGACAACGGCACCTACCACGCCAGAGCCAACGACTACTACGCAGGAAGCAACAACCAGCACAACGGCTCCATCGTCCTCTGAGACACAGCCGTCGACTACACCGAGCACAGCGCCAAGTACAGCACCGTCTACCGCACCAAGTACGGCACCGAGCACAGCACCAAGTACCGCGCCATCAACGTCACCAAGTACGGCATCGTCCTCAGCAGCGGCAGAAGCCACCAGCAGCACGTTGCCGATGCCAACGACTCAGGGCAGCCAGATCAATCAGATCCTTGGTATCAATGATGCAAGTAGTATAATTGGTATGATCCTTGTGGTAATCGGAATCATCCTTGCAGCAGCGGTAATTGCGATGATCGTTCTTGCAAGGCGCAGCAAAAAGTAAATGAGAGCAAGCAGCAAAGAAATAAATGCGATTTGCGAAAACGAAGGTAAGAGAATAAAAAGTAAATAGAAACAGCAAACAAGGCGGTATCCACCAAACGATGGGTACCGCCTTTTAAAATACTTTTTGCTATATATAGTACTATTACTATTATTGTAGTGCCGTTCGTTATTTTTTGATGAAAGTCGAGAACTCATGATACAAACGAGAGATCGGAAGACCGACAACATTGAAATAATCGCCCTCAATACCGGAAACGTAGATGGAAAATGCACCCTGAATGCCATATGCACCAGCCTTGTCAAGTGGTTCCCCTGTCGCAACGTAAGAAGTGATTTCATCCTCGCTCATCGGGCAGACATGAACATTTGTCTCCTCATAAAAGGTCTTTTCGCGCAGCGTGCCATCTTCGCAGACCTCGATGAGCGTAACACCGGTGTAGACCTGATGGGTATTGCCCTGCAGCATAGAAACCATACGAACGGCATCAGCAGGATCCTTTGGCTTTCCGAGAATGCGATTTTCAAATGCAACGATCGTGTCGGCACCGATCACGTAGCAGGTGTCTTTTTGTGCTTGCGCAATTTCAAGTGCTTTCTGATGGGACAGCTCGCATACGATATCGCACGGAAGCATCTTTGTTGTGTGTTCCTCGCCCTTTGCTGGGCAGATGGTGAAGGTGAATCCAGCCTGAGCCAAAAGTTCTTTGCGGCGTGGAGAGCCAGATGCTAAAATAACACATTTTTCTAATTTCACTATAAATACCATGCCTTTCTGAAGTTCATTTCGAAATTATCTCGCTGATACTATACCGTGTTTTTCGTTAAAATTCAACCCATCTTGTCGATTTGAGCGATGAGAGGCGCTTGCACATTTCTTAACACATGCTACACTTGTAAATGAAACGGATGTACACACAGCGAAAAACGCACACAGTAAAAAGAGGAGGACACATGTTTCAGAGCAGGGAAGGGACCGTCAGAAAAATCATGAAAGGGATGCAGACACCGCCGTTTGGCATCATCAGCGAGAGACGCAAAAAGCAGAGTATGCAGGAACAGGATATGCTGCGTCTGGCGATGGATCTATGTGCAGAGGCCGAACGGGGAACGATCAATATGGCTGGGACAGGGAGTGCCCCAGAGAAAACGGCAGTTTGTGCGCTGCTTTGCGAGACAATGGCACGAATGGGGAGGCGTGTATTGTTTCTTTGCTTAAAGCAGCAGATGACAGAGACGGTGTTTGACAATAGCGGGCAGAAACGTCCCATGCAGGATTTTTTGGACGGGTTGTGCGGCGTGCGGGACATTTTGAGCTATGACCGTGAAAAAAAGGTCTATCAGATTGTAGGAGGAATGGAGTGTGCTTTAGGAAACGATGGGCAGTATGCGCGGCTGCATGATCTGCTTCGCTCCTGTGGAAGTCTGATGGACTATGTGATCGTTGACGGGCCGGATCTGGAAGAAGGGGGACTGGCTGTGTGGCTCGCCGGAGTGTGTGATGCATCCGTTTTCATGATGACAGCGCAGCAAAATCACAAAGCGCAGTTTGCAAGGGCGAAGTCTTGCATGGAGGAGATCAAAGCACTTTCTGCTCACTTCATAGGTTACATCGTCTGCCAGACAAAAGATGCGTGGAGTCTGCCGGCCATCTGGCAGGAAATGCCAGGCGTGACGAAACGATGCAGGCGGCAAATGATGCGTGCAGCATGCAGAAAGGGAATGCGGCATCTGGGGTGGGCCGCTCCTTTTTTAGTATTTGCGTTTGTGGCGGCAGTATTTAGTGCAAACAATATGGCCTTAAGTGTGTTTCGGTTGTGGGCGTGGCCGGTACGCTACAGTCCGTGGAGAGGAACGATGATCGCCGCAGGGGTGGCACTTGGCATTTGGTTTTGGATGGTGAAGCGGTATGCGTCAGAAAATCGGACAATAAAAAGGGAAGAACAGGCAGAGGAATGTCTGGGCGCGCGATTGCTCGAAAGTCTGCCAGGAGGGAATCTAAAAAGAAAAAAGCACAGGGAACGTTATGAACGGGCATTAAGTGCGCTGTGCGTGAAAGTGAAATTTTGGGAGCAGCAGAATGAGGTTGTAAAAGATAAGAATGTCCAGGAGAATGAGCGGCAAGCAGGTTCTATTTTCATGGTAACAAGCACGCTTGAAGGGGAGGGCAAGACGACACTTGCGTGGAATCTGGCTGAGATGCTTTCAAAAAATGGCGCGAGCGTAATGTTGATCGATGCTGATGTCAACAGTCGTCTGATGACAAGCTGGCTTCAGTCAAAGAAGCATGTTTCGATTCCGTGGGATTTGCAGGATCTGATGGAGGCGCGAGCATCGGCAGAGCAGGCAATTTTGCAGATCACGGAAAGTCAGGTCTACTTTCTGGGATTAAATCGTGAAGTGTTCGATCCACTGCAGTTTTTTTTATCGGATGAGCTGGCAGAGACGCTAGCAGCTGTGAAAAAGAGTATGGATTACGTGATCGTGGATGCACCGCCTGCCTTTTTTGCTTGTATAGAGTTGTTAGCGAAGCAATCAGATGGAATCCTTTATGCGATTGGATACGATGAGGCAGATGTTGATCAGATTCGTTCGGGGCTGCAGCGAATGAACAAAACAAAGGTGCCTGTTATTGGGACAGTGTTGTGCAGACAACAGAGATAATTGGCACAGGCAGCAAACAATAGGTAGTACAGTTCATGCAGACAGCAAAAATAGCCAGTTTCGGTAGAAAAAACAAGTTGTTTAAAGGGAATGCGTGTGGTACAATGAAGGAAATAATGAGAAAGGTTTTATGAATATGAGTCAACAAAGGAAGAGCATGCAGAATTACCTGCTGATCTGGATTGACGCTGTCTGCCTCGTGGTAAGTTTCATTGCCGCTTGCTTTTTGGGGTCACTTTTTCGGAAGTTTGTATTTGATTTTTCTTCTGTATTATCATCTTTATGGATGATTTTGATCAGTTATTTTCTGGTATTTCTGTCATTCAATATGAATCGCTATTTTATGAAGCGAAACAAGTATGAGGAGATTACATACACGATCAAGCTAAATGTTATCATGGGGGCTGTACTGATCGCTGTATTCTATGTCACCAAAAATACCGAGCTGATCAGCAGAAGCGTGTGGGCATTGACGGTTCTCATCAATATCGTGTTGATGTCAGTAATGCATTTGCTCTGTAAGCGGGTGCTGCGCTCCGTCTTTAAGTCCAGAAAAGCAGATCATCTGCTGGTATTGACGACTGCAGATCGTGTAAAAACGCTTACAGAAGATTTAAAGCGATATAACACCTATGAGAATTACCTGATTACGCTGGCGATTGTGGACCGCGATATGGCAGGAGAAGAGATCGAGGGTTATCGTGTGGTGGCAAACCGCGACAATGTGATTGAGGTGGCCAGCCGAGAGATCGTCGATGAAGTTTTTCTGGTATTAGATGATCAGAGAAGGGCAGAGATAGCGGATTATGCTGAGCAATTCGCTCAGATGGGTGTCATTGCTCATGTCAACATTGATCTGCTCGACCGTCTTGGCGCGGGATACCAGCGTGAGGTTACTCAGATTGGAAATCACTATGCAATCAGCATAGCGCCGCGTTTCTTTGATTTTAATAAGCTTGTTATGAAGCGAATTATTGATATCGTTGGAGCACTTGTTGGTTTGGTGATTACCGCAGTTGTCATGCTGTTTGTCGCACCAGCTGTCAAGCTGGAATCTCCGGGTCCTCTTATCTTTAAGCAGAAGCGTGTCGGAAAGAATGGACGTTACTTCTACATCTATAAAGTTCGTTCTATGTATCAGGACGCAGAGGCGCGTAAGGCCGAGCTGATGGAGAAGAATGAGATGAAGGGCTTCATGTTTAAGATGACAGATGACCCGAGAATCACGAAGGTGGGCAAGTTTATCCGTTCTACGAGTATTGATGAGCTTCCTCAGTTCTGGAATGTATTAAAGGGGGATATGAGTCTTGTTGGAACGAGACCGCCGACAGTCGATGAGTTTAAGCAGTACGAGGCACGTCACAAGAGACGTTTAAGCATGAAACCAGGTCTGACCGGTTTGTGGCAGGTCAGCGGACGAAGCAACATCGAGGATTTTGAGGAAGTTGTTCGTCTGGATTGTGAGTATATCGACAATTGGAGCATCCAGTTGGATATTCAGATTATTCTAAAGACCGTTGTTGTTATCTTTAAGAAGGTTGGATCAAAGTAAAAACAGAAGCAAAAAAGAACCGGTGTGTGAGCCGGTTCTTTTTTTGTGAAAGTGTGTGTAAAAATGTGAAACTAACCAACTCTCCTTGTGAAGCAATGTTGGTGTAGTAATGCGAATTTATCGCTTTTATGTGGAAAAGTCAATATGACTTGAACGAAAAGCAGAATTTATGAATGAAAAGCAAAAAATACAGCAGAAAATGGGAAGAACATGAAACTCATTTGGACGATGAAACATCGCATGTCTTTGAAAAGCAGTAGTCACGCCAAGTCTGCTCAAGCCGTCTGGCGTTTCGCATGGTGACGGGAACGGTCTTTCCATTTGACAAACGGCATCCATCAGCGGTAAAAGCTTCAATGTCGTCCATGTTGCATAACACGCCGCGGCTGACAAGCAGAAAGTGATTGTCGTTTGCAAGCTGTTTTGAAAATGTGCTAAACGATGCGCATGGATGATAGGTCTGTCCATCGTGTTCCATAATCCAAGTATAATGCGAATCGGCCATAACACATACAATTTGTGAAGCTGGAATGTGCAGTTCAATTGCATTTACCGAGAAAGAGATGATGGTTTCCGGTGCAGGAAGCTGTAGAAAGGCATCCGTCAGACAGGTGAAAATGGCATCCTTATGGTAAGGCTTCAAGATATAGTGAAAGGCATGAACACTGAAGGCATCCGGCATAAAATCAGCAGAGGATGTCAGAAAAATCAAGATTACGCGGCTGTCCGTCTCGCGAATCTTTTGAGCAGTTTCGACACCGCTCATGCCACTCATGAAAATGTCCATAAAAACAATGTCATATTTGTCAGAGGAGAAAGACGACAAATATGCATCTCCGCTCTCAAAACAATCGGATTCAAATGAAATGTGATTATCACAGGCAAAATCAGCAAGCAAAGACAACAGGATCCCTCGCTCAATTTCCGAATCATCTACCAGTGCAATACGCATAAAATACCTCATACCTTTCTGTTTTTTGTAATACTTATGGAATTCTTACCACTTATCCCTTTTTCACGGTGAAGACGTGTGTGTTATTCGCTTTTTTCCATCGTTTAAAACGTTGTTTCGCCGTGCTTTTTTTCCATCGTTTACTATAATGGAAATACTACTTTTTTGCAACAGGAAACCGGGGGCAAAAATAAAAGAAAAACAAAAAGAAAAGTGAATGGAATGTGACAAAAATCACCAAATTTGGAAAAAAGAAAGCTCCACGGATGCATACGCATACGCAGAGCTCTCTGATTATGTATAACAATACGTGTTACTTCGCAATTACTGTGGCTGCTTTCCGATGTAAGCTAAGATACCACCATCTACGTACAGAACGTGTCCGTTTACGAAGTTGGAAGCATCAGATGCCAAGAATACTGCCGGGCCTGCCAGATCCTCAGCCTCGCCCCAACGAGCTGCAGGAGTCTTAGCGATGATGAACTGGTCAAACGGATGACGGGAACCGTCTGGCTGAATCTCACGAAGTGGAGCGGTCTGTGGAGTAGCGATGTAGCCAGGTCCGATACCGTTACACTGAATGTTGTACTCACCGTACTCAGAGCAGATGTTTCTGGTCAGCATCTTCAGACCACCCTTAGCTGCTGCATAAGCAGATACGGTCTCACGACCAAGCTCAGACATCATAGAGCAGATGTTGATGATTTTTCCATGACCCTTCTTGATCATGCTCGGGATAACAGCCTTTGCTACGATGAACGGAGCGTTTAAGTCAACGTCGATAACCTGTCTGAACTGAGCAGCGGTCATTTCGCACATTGGGATTCTCTTGATGATACCAGCATTGTTTACAAGAATGTCGATAACACCAACCTCAGCCTCGATCTTAGCAACCATCTCGTTTACAGCATCCTCGTTTGTAACGTCGCAAACATAACCGTGAGCCTTGATACCAGCCTCTTCGTAAGCTGCAAGACCCTTGTCAACCAGCTCCTGCTTGATATCGTTGAATACGATTGTAGCACCAGCTGCAGCCATACCCTTAGCGATAGCCATGCCGATACCGTAGGAAGCGCCAGTGATCAGCGCAATCTTACCTTCCAGAGAAAATGAAGACATATCCATGGTAAAAAAACCTCCTTAGTTTTTATGGCAGAACATACAAAAATATGTCCGCCTAGTTGTATATAGTATATCATATCAAAGCACCCCAGTCAACTGCGATACAGTTCGTTATCTATACATTTTTGTGAATGGGCGTCCCGTGAACGTAACTAGTTTACGCGTCACACGAACTGTAAGATTTTTTTAAGAGGAATATCTTTGCAAAATGATAAGTAGTATGATAGTATGGGAATGACCACCCTGTGAGACCTTACGGGGATAAGAGTGATAAATTAGAAACAGAGACAAGTTAAGAATAAGAAAATAGAGGAGATAGGAGAGAGCTGCATGAAAAAAAGAATGATGCTGTTGACAGCGGGAATGGTAGTTTCTGCGAGCATGGCACAGAATGTTTTTGCAGAAGAGGAAACTGGTGGAATTAAAAAGATTGCCGATATGATTGAGGAGGCGCAGGAGATTACCGAGGGAACGGTGATGGTTTCCGTGACGATGTCGCTTGGAAGCACGGAATTTTCGACGGGAACGACGATAAGCATGACGTCAGACAGTGCATCGGTGGACATGCTGTACTTAAGTGCGCCAAATGACGATGGAACCTTTTTTGATCTGGTGTCAGAAGATGTGCTTCGCGTTTTTGGCACAAAGGCGTATTTGAATACTGGTCTGGTGGACGATATTGTCTCAGCACTGTCTGAAGAAAATCGTATCGAGGAGGATGAGAGCGCTTCAAAGATCGTTGATTCGCTGACAGAGGACTGGATCGGGTTAGATGGCGTGAAAATGGATCAGGATCAGGCGTATGGTGGCTGGACACAGCTGTTTTCAGGCTTTGCGGCGGCACACGATGCAGGTCCCTACACGATCAATTTGGGAAATGAGCAGATTTTACAGGTTCTTGAGCGATTGGATGCCCAGATCGAGGAGGGAATGTTCGATAATGCGCTTCCATTTGATCTGGACGAGTTACTTACACCATATGTAAATGCGATCATTGATGGAAGAAAAGAGGCTGGTCTGGATGGAACATTAGATGCGGATGAAGAACGTAAGCAGATGCTTGACGAGCTTGGTACCATGGTTTCTGATGTCGCAGATGATGAGACGGAAAGCTTTGCCGACCAGTTCTCAGATGCAGTAAAGAAAGGACTAGAAGTCAGCGCATCGATCTGCATCGGAAAAGACGGCGCGGCAGGAACCTATGCATTTGAAGTGATGATCGAGGCTGAGATTCCAAAGACACTTCAGGACGAGTGGGGAATCGAAGAGTTAGAGCCGCTTGTGGGCGAAACGGAAGGTCTGACGGCAGAAGCAGATGAGCCAGATATCAAAAATGCGCTGTTTAATTTTGTTGTAAGCATTGAGCCAGCCGAGGAGCCAATTGAGATTGAGGAGCCACAGGACAATATCTTGTGGATGACAGATCTGTTAAAGGAATGGGCGGCGCAAGGGCTGCTGGAAGATTTTGAAAAGTAAATAAAAACATCGAGAAACCACCGGGGACTGGGAAAGAAGCACTTTCGTGCCGCATTTCCCAGTCCCCAGTGGCTTCTGTTAACTTTTGACTTTATTTATTATTATTATAAGGTCACACCATTTGCTTCAAGAAGCTTTCTTGCGGATTCAATGGAGTCAACGCCGGTCGGATTCTTAACCGGAGCAAATGCCTTCTCACGCTCCACCTCGAATGGGCAGCAGGTGTCCATCATGTGGATCATGTCAAGAATCAGAGACTCAAACTTATAGCCGTTTGGTGTGGTTGGCTTGATCAGGTTGCCTTCCTTGTCGATGTACGGAATCTTCTTTTCAACAATATGTAATGGAAGACGCTTGCTTTTGATCTCATCCAGACGATCTAAGCGGAACATGTAGTTTAAGATAACGCCGAAGTTGTACAGAAGGTTACCATTCTCATCCTTCAGATGAATCATATCATCAGTCATCTCATAATATTCCACGATAGAAGGCTTACCATCCTCGGTACAAAGAACACCGACGCGCTCGTGCGGGTCAGCCTTTCTTACAACCATACCGCCGCAGTCACAGCCAGAGTCAATAACAGCGCCCACAAAGGCCGGATCGTTAATTTGCTGAAGAACATTGTCAACAGCAAATGCAGTCAGCCATTCGACGCCAGCTTCCTTCATCTGCGTGTCGTAGCCGTAACGGCAAAGGGAAGAGTACCAGCCACCGTTTCCATTCGGAGACAGGGATAGACGGTCCGGAGCTTCCATCAGAAGCTTTCCATTGTAGTCAGCGCTCGGTGCCATCTCCTGCTTAAAGAAGTGGATGTACTCAGCATTGTAGCCAAAATAATTTTTCTCCTTTAAGAAAGAAGTGGTATCGTCATAATTTTTGTCGCTGGTCATGATGTAAAATGGAACCCATGCACCAGCTTTTTTTACAACTTTCATCAGGTTGTTAATCAGGCACTCGAAGATGTAGAGTTCTTTTGTCACACCGATGTTGTACATGCCCTTTGGCTTATCAAATCCAAGACGGGTTCCCTGGCCGCCAGCTAAAAGGACGGCAGCGACCTTTCCTTCACGGATTGCCTGTAAACCAACTTCTTCAAGATGAGCGCGGTTTGCGTTGATCTGAGACAGTTCCATTGCGGACAGCGGTGCGAAGGTACCGCGTGCATTTACGGTCTCGTGGGTCTCTAAAACATCAAGTAAGGACCAATCAATGTCCTCAATCTGGGAGAGCAGGCTTTCTTGCTGTGTCGGAGTCAATGTGTCATAAAAAGAGAGCAGCTGCAGCTGATCTTTCTCGGTTAATAAGGTAATTGCTTCCTGTTTTGTCATAAAATTTTCCAAACCTTTCTTTTTTATTCATTCAAGTTTTCAATTCGAGTTTGAGACGCATTTCAAAGTAGCCGGGATGTAGGAGAAGTTTCTGCGATGTACCCTTACGATAGCACAGAGTTTGAAAAAAGTAAAGGTGAATATTGTGCTAAGTTCGGGTACAATCGGATGGTTTAGCCAAGAATGGGCATAATAACGAGGTTTGTTCACGAAACCGTAAGAAATTTGAAATAGGATTTTTCTTATAAGTATGATATGATAAAAAAAAACAAGAGTCATTCATGTGATTCAGGCACTTTTGCGGGTAAGGTTCATAAGAAAATTTGAAAAGGTCTTGCCAAAATATACAAGAATTTTGTATAATAGAACTCTGGGCGCATGAATAGAAATAGAAAGGAAAAAGGCGGATGTTTTACTACAAAAACAAAAACGATAAGAAAAAACGCATCTTTGCAGGAGCAGTCGCAGTGATCATCGTACTCGCTATGGTCGCATCTATGATCGTCTCTGCATTTGCAGATGAGGCAGCACCGGTTCGGGCAAAGTCCTATAACCTGACGCTTAACAAAAAGACGACTGGCGTGTTTGGACGCGGCGTCAGCTACGAAGGCATCAGTCTCGAAGGAAAGACGTACGATGAGGCAGTGGCAGAGATTAATGACTATGTCAATGCCCGTCTGACAAGATACATGCAGTTTGATGTGCTGGGATATCAGTATGATTATGATGGAAATGCATTCTCTACTACTTGGACGAATCCAGAGGCAGTGGATCAGCTGCAGAATCTTACATTACAGGGCAGCCTTGTAGAGCAGTACAAGAAGCAGAAGGATCTTGATCAGAACCCAGTTGATCTGGATCTTCAGTTTTCGATTGATGAGGACGCTGTGCGCAGTACAGTTGCAGAATACACAAATCATTTTTATCAGGAGCCGAAGAATGCAACGGTGACACGTGAAAACGGACAGTTTATCGTGACCGAGGGTGTGACTGGAGTTTCCTTTGATACGGATGCGATTGCAAATGAGCTGATTGCAAAGCTTGAAGATTTTTCAAGTGCAGATTCCTTCCAGTACAGCTTCCCATTTACGGAGACTGCTCCGGCATATGATAGTTCCAGCTTTAACTTCTCTCCGAACCCGCTTGGAAGCTACACGACAAATCGCTTAGGTGACAGCGCGAGAACCCATAATATCGACATATCAGCCAGCAATATGAATGGCAGTATCGTTTATCCGGGGGAGACGGCATCGACATTGAAGATGTTCCATGATGTTACGGCGGAGAACGGTTATGAAATGGGTATTGGCTACGAAAATGGAAAGTCCGTGCCGAGTATGGGAGGAGGTATCTGTCAGACAGCTACGACCCTGTATAATGCCGTGATTCGTGCGGAGCTTACCGTAGGAAACAGAAAATCACACTCTATGCTTGTAAGTTACGTAGAACCTGCGCTTGACGCGACAGTTGATTATCCGTCAGGTTTGGATTTTACATTTACAAATTCTTTAAATTACCCGATTTATATCGAATCTTATGTGAGTGGAGACAGCATTACTGTTAATATCTGGGGGGTAGAAGAACGTCCGGCAAACAGGACAATCGCATTTACAAGTCAGATTACAAGTGATCTTACTTGGCCGGAGCCACTTTACAATCAGATCGTGAGTGATACTGAGTGTACAGTGGGAAATGTCAATGTAGCTTATAAGCAGAAAACAACAATTGATCCGCACCCGGGCTTTTCTGCACAGTCTTATAAGCACGTATATATCGAT
The DNA here is from genome assembly GCA_963605535.1 of Wujia chipingensis. Lineage (GTDB taxonomy): Bacteria > Bacillota > Clostridia > Lachnospirales > Lachnospiraceae > Anthropogastromicrobium > Anthropogastromicrobium chipingensis_A. The sequence goes on along the minus strand of CAVCXB010000012.1, from coordinate 18,054 downwards.
GGTGTGGAGCAGTCAGTTGAGCCACTGAACTCGGTAGTTTATACAGCTTCCTCAGGTACGCTGTACCATGCATCTGACTGTACCGTGCAGGCATCGGTTAATTCAGTACCGATCGGAAGTTCCTGGGCGAGTCTTCCAAATATTGGAATTGCATTTACGATTAATACATATACGCTGTCTGGTGAGACATGGCCGTACTATCCATACTAATCAAGTGAACAAAGCGAACTAAATGAGTTATGTGATTCAAACAAGTTCGTATTTTATACATGCGCCGCTTAGCTAAGGGGCGCATGTTTCTACGTAAGAAGGAGCTTTCGGACATGAGATTATTGAAAACCATGGGAAAAAGAGCAGGGAAGCAAGCGGGAGAGGCAGTGGCTGCAGCGCTTGTTCTGATCGGGGCAGTGGGAACTGCTTCCTATGCATCAGAAGCAGAGACACAGACCACAGAGGCAGAATCGCAAACAGCACAGACACAAACAACGCAGACAGAAATGGATCAGACAGAAACGGACCAGACAGGAACAACTCAGTCGCAGGTATTTACATTATCGCTTAATACTAGCACAGTCGGCGTATTTCCAAGAGGTGTCAGCTATGCGGGCATCAGTCTGGAGGGAAAGACGCTCGAGGAGGCAAAGAGCGAGATCGACGATTATATCGCAGATCGTGAGACTCGGTATATGGCGTGGAATGTTTTAGGGAATATATACGAGTATAGCGCGGATTCTTTTGGCGTGACCTGCACAAATCCGGATATTGTAAGCGAATTGGATGATTTGACCATGAGCGGCAATATCGTAGAGCAGTACAAGAAACAGAAGGATCTTGATATGAGTCCGGTGAATCTTGACCTGCAGTTTTCAATTGATACACAGGCGCTGCATGATACTGTTAGTCAGTATGTCTCATCGTTTACACAAAGTACTTCAAATGCCAGTGTATCGCGTGTGGGGGATCAGTTTGTCGTGACAGAGGCGGTAAATGGCATCGCATTTGACACCGAGTCGATCTACAATGAGCTGTTGGCACAGATCACGGATTACTCGACTGCCGATTCAATCAGCTACACATTCCCATACACGGAGACACCGGCGGCCTACACGAGTGTTGATTTTGCATTCAGTGCACTGCCACTTGGAAGCTTTTACACAGACGGTCTTGGCAACGCAAATCGCCGCAACAACATCAGCCTTGCGGCTGAAAAGATGAATGGCCGCATTTTCTATCCGGGTGAAACGATCTCAGCGCTTGATTTGTATGGTGCAGTCACAGAAGAGAATGGCTATGCGGAGGCGCCGGGCTACAATCAGGGAAAGGTCGAGATGGTAGTCGGAGGCGGTGTCTGTCAGGTAACGACGACGCTTTACAATGCGGTGCTTCGTGCGGAACTTGATGTCGCCTACCGTAAGAATCATTCGATGATGGTCAACTATGTGTATCCGGGTATGGACGCGATGGTATCCCCTCAGGACAATGTCGATTTTAAGTTTGTGAACAGCTCCAATTATCCGATCTATATCGAGGCATATGTCACGGGAGACCGTATCTGTATCAATATCTGGGGCGTGGAGCAGCGACCAGAGAATCGATCTGTTCGGTTCCGCACGGAAATTCTTTCTGTTTCTTGGCCGTCCACACTTTATAATATTGTGGTAAACGATACGGAGTGCCAGACAGGAGAGGTGCGCGTCAACTATAAGCATAAGGTTGAGGTAGAAGTGCATCCGGCAGTATCGTGTGTGTCCTACAAACAGGTGTACATTGACGGTCAGTTGGTGGAGGAGACCGAGTTAAATCGGGATACCTATAGAGAGTCCTCGGGCTTGATTTACCGGGCATCTGATTGTAATGTGACAGCAGCTGTGCGTCCGGGCAATGAGGGCGAAAATATGGTATTCCCATATATTGGTTGGACAATTGATATATCTGTAACGACACTTAGCGGTGCTGAGTGGCCATATTATGAGTAATATGAGGAAAGGCGAACAGGAAACGTATGCGAACAGGAAGATATTCGTACAATGCACAGCAAAGAAGTATCAGAAGGCCGATTCAAAAGATCCAGAAGCTGGCAGAGGGCTTTGCACAAAATTATGACAGTGCTGTGATTTATCAGGAGAGAGAGAATGTGATCGCCTCCTCTGCTGTGATGGCGGTTCAGAAAAAAGAAGAAGTAACGATTGCCTTTTATCGGGCATGCAACACAATTGCTGCACAGCATGGAACGCCCAAGCTTGTAAATGCTTCTTTTGTATGGCATGAGGAGAGCGAGGAACCGCTTATGGCAGAGCTGACGTCACATTTAGCAGCGCTGTGCCAGCAGGAACATATACAGCTTGGAGCTGTCACGGCAACGGTCAGTAGCTTTGTACAGCGCGGAATCGTCACGATATCCGCAGTTGGCAGTGTGAAAGCAAACGATGTGCAGAGTACAGATCTGGCAGGCAGCACATTGTGCATGGCAGGTCACGCTGGACTGGCTGGTATTGGTCTTTTGGCAGCGGCTGGTGAAAAAACGCTGACAAAGCAGTACACACAGGGCTTTATCCGTCAGGCACAAACATTTCTGACACATCTTAGTCTGGGTCCGGTAAAGGAAGCATTAGAAGGGATTGATTCGTGCATCTATCCGGTGCAGGAGGGCGGTGTGATGGCTGCGCTTTGGAATTTTGCAGATGGTGTAGGGAGCGGTTTGGATATTGACATGCGAAAGATTCCGATTCGTCAGGAGTCTGTTGAGATCAGCGAGTTCTACGGCATCAATCCATATCAGCTGATGGGAGACGGCGCTTGCCTGATCGCATCCACACAGCCAGAAAAGGTATGCGCAGCGCTAGCGCAGGCAGAAACTCCTTGCTGTATCATCGGACAGATCACAAATGAACACGCACGCATCATTCGCAGAGATGATGAGGTTCGTTATCTGGACAAGCCAGCACAGGATGAGTTAAAGCGAAGCGGACTCGAGCTGAGACTGTAAAGCAAGAGATGCCAAAACGTGCAGCGAAGAGAGCAACGAAAAAGGAAAGACTAAGAAACAAAAAAGTTGTAAAGCAATAGAGAAAAACAAATACAGAGAAACAAAAGGCAGACAGAAAGGCAGAAAACAGACATGAATGTAGTATTACTGGAGCCGGAGATCCCGGCAAACACTGGAAATATTGGAAGAACCTGCGTTGCAACAGGAACGACTCTCCACTTGATCAAGCCGCTTGGCTTTTCACTTGATGAGAAGGCGCTTAAGCGAGCCGGACTGGATTATTGGCAGCATCTTGATGTGCGTGTCTATGAGAATTTTAACGACTTTCTTGAGAAAAATCCGGACGCATCAAAAAAACTGTATCTGGCAACAACAAAAGGACATCACGTATACAGTGATGCCCATTATGATGAAGATGCGTATCTGATGTTTGGAAAAGAGAGCGCCGGAATTCCGGAGGAGATTCTTCTTGACTACGAGGATCAGTGCTTCCGCATTCCAATGAATCCGCAGATTCGTTCCTTAAATCTGTCCAACTCTGTTGCCATCGTATTGTACGAGGCACTTCGCCAAAACAATTTTGCCAGCATGCAGTTAAGCGGTGAGCTTCATCGCCTGCACTGGAATCATCCAAATGATTGAAATCCATCGGGGAAGCCACTGGGGACGGGAAGCCATCGGGGACGGGGAAATGCGGCACTTTAGTGCCACTTTCCCCGTCCCCGATGGCTTATTCATCACTCTTAGATGGTTTCGTCTGAAATTTATATCCTACGCCCCACACGGTAGCGATGGACCAGCTGTTTTTTCCTGGAAGCTTTGCTCTTAGTCGTTTGATGTGAACGTCAACTGTGCGGGTGTCGCCCACGTACTCATAGCCCCATACATGGTCGAGCAGCTGCTCTCTGGTGAAAACCTGGTTTGGCGAGGAAGCAAGAAAATACAGTAACTCCAGTTCGCGCGGAGGCATCTCAATCGTCGTACCGCGATAGCTCACCGAGTAGTTGGTCAGGTTAATGACAAGTCCTGGAAACGTGATGCATTTTGCCGCAGAATCATTCGCCGATGTGGACGGTCTGCCGGACAATGCGGAGAAGTCTGGTATGTTGGAATGCGTGCGGCGCACGACTGCACGGATACGGGCAATCAGCTCACGTGAATCAAAATCTTTTTTCATAAAATCGTCGCATCCAATCTCAAGCGAGAGTACCGTATCGACGATGTTGCCGTCATTAGACAACATTATGATCGGTATGTTGCAGGCATTGTGAAACTCGCGGCACAGATCCAGACTGTTAAGCGACGTAATCTGACGATCCAGCAGCATGATATGCGGCTGGAAGGACAACAAATTTTTGCGCGCATCGGTGCGGGTTGCAGCCGTCACCGTTTCATATGCATTTTCATTCAGACAAGAGATGAGTTTTTGAATCATCTCCGCATCCTGACTTACAATTAATACACGAATAATGTCTACTTCCTGATTGATCATAATTATTTATTCCCCTCTCTTTTTCTATTATTTGAATGTAACAATGGTAACACCACTGTCGCCCTCACCAAATTCCCCTAAATGGAAGGACTTTACATATTTAAGTTTCCTTAAGTGCTGGTGAACGCCATTTCGCAAAGCGCCGGTGCCTCGGCCGTGTACCACACGGACCTTTTCCAAATGTGCCAGATACGCATCATCCAGATATTTGTCAAGCTCTGGGATCGCCTCGTCAACCGTCTTTCCGATCAGATTGATCTCAGGAGAAACTGTAGCAGACTTGGACATGCGAATCTTTCCGCTGCCATTTCCCTTTGCCTTGTGCATGGTAGGAACGCCGTCACCGGAGATTGTCTGCTCGTCGATCAGCTCAAGGTCATTGATGTTGACCTGAGAGCGAAGGATACCCATCTGGACATACAGATCGCCTCGTGCGTTTGGCAGGGAGCTTACAATACCGCGCAGATTCAAGGAAAGTACCTTGACGGCATCGCCGAGCTTTAACTTCTTGGCATCTGGCTTCTTGGACGGAGCGACCTTTGGCTGCTTAATCTGTGCCTTGGCTGCGGTCTTGTCAAGCTTTGTGCGAAGCTTGGTGCGCTCCTCCTCAAGAAGACGGCTCACCTCACCGCCATCGGTTTTCTTATTGATGATTCGGATTGTCTCATCGGCATAGTCTTTCGCATCCTGAAGTACCTTGCGGGCCTTCTCGTTTGCATCCTGTAAGATCTTTGATTTTTGCTGCTCGAGCTTCTCCTTTTGCTGCTCAAGCTGCTTGCGAAGGGATTCCATCTCTGCCTTGTAGGCTGCAATCTGTGCCTGATCCTTTTCCATCTGGACACGGGAGGCCTCTAAGTTGGAGATGACATCCTCAAAGCTCTCATCCTGACTGTCGATGTGCTGCTTTGCATCTTCAATGATAAATTCCGGAAGACCAAGCTTTCTGGAAATCGCAAACGCATTGCTCTTTCCTGGAATGCCGACCAGCAAACGGTAAGTCGGACGAAGCGTCTCCACATCAAATTCGCAGCTGGCATTTTCTACGCCCGGAGTGGAGAGTGCGAACAGCTTTAATTCGCTGTAATGAGTCGTCGCCATCGTGCGCACCTTCATGTTATGAAGGAAAGATAAAATTGCCATCGCCAGCGCTGCACCCTCAACCGGGTCGGTACCGGCACCGAGCTCATCGAACAGCACAAGCGAATCTTTATCCGCTTTTTCCAAAAACTGAACCGTATTTGTCATGTGGGAGGAGAATGTACTCAAATTTTGCTCAATGCTCTGCTCATCACCGATGTCAGCGTAAACTTCCGTAAAGACACTGAGCGTTGTACCCTCGGCAGCCGGAACGTGCAGTCCGGCAAGACCCATCAGTGTCAACAGTCCGACCGTCTTTAACGAGACCGTCTTACCACCGGTGTTCGGTCCGGTTACGATTAACAGATCAAAGCTCTCGCCAAGCGTCAGCGTGATCGGCACAACGCGGTGCGAATCAAGCAGCGGGTGGCGTGCGCTTTTCAGGCGGATGATGCCATCTTTGTTTAATCGTGGCTCACAGCCGCGGTAGTGGCGGGAGAGTGCAGCCTTTGCAAAGATAAAGTCCAACTCGCGGATCAGTTTCAAATCAAGTGTCAGTTCATCTAAGTGTGCGCCGGTCTGATTGCTCAGATCGGCAAGAATTGCCTCGATTTCCTTCTGCTCACGAATCTCCAACTCGCGCAGTTCATTGTTCAGCTTCACGACGCTTAGTGGCTCAACAAAGATTGTGGAACCGCTCGAACTCTGGTCATGCACCATACCTGGCACATTGGACTTATGCTCCGCCTTGACTGGTACACAGTAGCGGCCGTTTCGCATCGTGATAACGCCGTCCTGAAGATACGTGCGGGAGTTGACCACGAGGTTATTTAACTGAGTACGAATCTTCTCAGCGGTCGTCTTCATTGCGCGGCGCACCGAGCGAAGACCATTGCTCGCGTCATCGGCGATTTCCTCCTCGGAGAGAATGCAGCGGTCAATCTCCTTTGCAAGAGATACGACAGGTGCCAGTTCGCGAAACATGGCGTCGAGTGCATCGTCCTCTTCGCCCGGCTCATGATCGCGCTTTCCATAGTCACTTGCGCGAAGTGCCACGCGAAGCAGCGCACTCACATTTAAAAGCTCAACGATGCTCAAAGATGAGCCAACCTTCAGGCGAAGAAGCGAGTCGCGGATATCCTTCGCGCCGGAAAAAGAGATGCTTCCCTTTCGAAGGACGCGCGCCAGTGCATCGCTTGTTTGTGCCTGCGCGGTCTTGATGTCCTGTAGGTTATCCATCGGAACCAGTTCGCGGCATTTCTTTTTGCCCATAGAAGTAGAAGCGTACTCCTCGAGCTGGGCAATAATTTTTGTATATTCAAGTGTTGTTAATGCTTTTTGATTCATAAAAATAAATCCCCTTAATAACGTAATAAAAATGGTAAAATACAAATAATGCAAATAGGTAATGCAAATGGGTAATGCAAATAGATTGTAATAGTTTAATCGTTGCGATAAAACTATTATAAAAATAAGAAAAATTCGCTGATCCTGCCATACAGGCAATCCTAGTATACTACATGCGAAAAAGAAAAACCACACATTTATTATTTTTAAAAAAAGTTTGCGCCAGAAAAAGCATTTACAAGCGTTGCGAAGTTGTTTATAATAAGGTAAAAGGGAAAGATTTTCCTTTTCCTAGGTATCTATTTACAGCATAGTATCTTATATATATCTTATATTATAGATATAGAATGAATAACTAAAAGAGTGAGAGGTAGAAAGAGATGAAATATATTCAGGAGCTGCGCGAGGGAGAACGCCTGTCGCAGATTTTTTTCTGTAAAAATAAGACCATTGCCACCACAAAGGCAGGAAAGACCTATTATTCCCTGACCTTACAGGACAAGACTGGCGTGCTGGACGGAAAGGTATGGGAGCTGTCTGGTGCAATCGAGCATTTTGAGAATCTTGACTTTATCAAGATTGATGGCGACGTTACCTTATTTAATGGAAGCTTACAGTTAAATTGCCGTCGCATCCGCAAGGCAAAGGAGGGCGAGTATGACCAGAAGGATTACTTCCCAGTTTCCCAGAAGGATCCGGCTGTGATGTTCAAGGAACTTCAGAGTTATATTCAGAAGGTAAAGGAGCCACATCTTCACGCGCTTCTTGTCAGCTTCTTTGATGATAAGGAATTTGCCAAGAACTTCTGTCAGCACTCTGCTGCAAAGTCCGTACATCATGGATTCATCGGCGGTCTTCTTGAGCATACGCTGTCTGTCACCAAGATTTGTGATTTCTTCTGTACCTTATACCCGATTATCAACCGTGATCTGCTGTTGACCGCAGCAATGTTCCATGATATTGGAAAGGTAAAGGAGCTGTCCGATTTCCCAGAGAATGATTACACCGATGATGGTCAGCTGCTTGGTCATATCGTAATAGGCGTTGAGATGATCGGAAGTCACATTCGCGAGATTCCGGGCTTCCCGCCTGCACTCGCATCTGAGTTAAAGCATTGCATCCTTGCACATCACGGCGAGTTTGAGTATGGTTCTCCGAAAAAGCCAGCAATCATCGAGGCAGCTGCGCTGAATTTTGCAGACAATGCCGATGCAAAGCTTGAGATCATGAAGGAACAGCTCGAGAATGCAACACCGGGCGAGTGGCTTGGCTTTAACCGCCTGATGGACAGCAACATTAAGAAGACCGTATTACAGTAAGAGAGGCCGGAGTTAGAGACGTATGGAAGTGAAGAAAAATCAGGACTACATTGTAACAATCGAAGATTTAAGTGTAGAAGGCGAAGGCATCGGCAAGATAAGCGAGGGCGAGGAGAATGGATTTCCTCTGTTTATCAAAGATACGGTAATTGGAGATGTTGCAAAGGTACGTGTCATTAAGGTCAAAAAGAATTATGGCTATGGACGCCTGATGGAAATCATCACGCCATCGCCAAACCGTGTAAAGCCGCCATGCCCGGTTGCGCGCCAGTGCGGAGGCTGCACACTCCAGTGCATGACTTATGACGAGCAGTTGGAGTTTAAGCGCCGCAAGGTCGAAAACAATTTGCGCCGAATCGGTGGATTAAAGGACATTGAGGTGCCGATGACGCTCGGCATGAAAGAGCCGTGGCGCTACCGCAACAAGGCACAGGTGCCGTTTGGTTTCGATAAAGGTCGTATCTGTGCTGGGTTCTATGCGGGACGCACGCATACGATCATTGACAGCGAGGACTGCCTGATTGCGCCAGAGATCAATCAGGCCATTATAAAAGAGATCAAGTCATTCATGGAGGAGTATCACATCGCACCGTATGACGAGGAGGCTGGCACCGGTATTGTGCGTCATGCATTGATTCGTGTGGGCTTTCACACTGGGCAGATTCTTGTCTGTCTCATCATCAATGCGGACAATCTGCCACATGCAGATGCACTTTGTGAGCGCTTGCAGCGCATTTCGGGCATGACTTCTATTTGCCTGAATATCAATAAGAAAAAGACAAATGTTATTCTCGGAGAAAAGGTTGTGAATTTATTCGGACCGGGCTACTTGGAAGATAAGATTGGTGAAGTCACCTTCCAGATTTCCCCGCAAAGCTTCTTTCAGGTCAATCCGTCCCAGACAGAAGTCCTCTACGGCAAGGCACTCGAATTTGCTGGTCTTACCGGAAAAGAGACCGTGTGGGATCTGTACTGCGGTATCGGAACGATTTCTCTCTTTTTGGCACGCAGCGCAAAGAAGGTTTACGGCGTCGAGATCATTCCAGCGGCCATTGACGATGCGCGCGGAAACGCGAAACGAAATGGCCTTGATAATACTGAATTTTTTGTTGGAAAGGCAGAGGAAGTACTCCCAGAGTGGTATGCGAAACGTGATAGTGACGAAGAGCGCCACGCCGATGTCATCGTTGTAGACCCGCCGCGAAAGGGCTGCGACAGTGCACTTCTTGACACCATCACCGCTATGCATCCAGACCGCATCGTGTATGTTAGCTGCGATAGTGCAACACTCGCCAGAGACTTGAAGTATCTGACCGAGAAGGTGTGCGGTGAGGACAATAAGGCCGAAGGAAGTAATGACAAATGCGGCGAGTATCGCTATCGTGTCGAAAAAGTACAGCCAGTTGATATGTTCCCGTGGAGTGCGCATGTGGAGACGGTTGTGTTGCTGTCTAAGGTACAGAAGTAAATAGCAAGAAAAGGCTTGAAATCAAGGCATTTCCGAGTGTTCGGACGGTTCTTTACAGACTGCCCGGATGCTCGGATTTTTGCTATGTGGGAACATATCAACTGTGCAGATTTGGGGGTTGAGTGGACGGAATGAAAATAACGTTTGCGAGTGGACAAGATGGATATTTTCAGAGGGTTGAGGAGAGGGGATGGATGAAAAGTGGTTGAATTATTTGGGCGTTTATGATAGAATGGGTCTATAAAAAGTTTCGCAAACGAAAGGAATAAAAGACCCATGAACAATATAAAGAACTTGCTAACCATACAAGATGTAGCTTCTTATCTAAAAGTTACACCTCAGTATGCAAGAAAACTAATAAAAGAGGAGAAACTTAAAGCACAAAGAATAGGAACACAGTGGATAGTTGATCCAACAGATTTACAGCAATATGTTGATAACTATAATGTTATTATTGAACCGGATGATCATGAGAGACGTGATGATGAAGTTCCAGATATTGTTGCATTAAGCTTTTTCTCTGGGGCAATGGGGCTGGATATCGGCATGAAAAACGGAGGTATTAAAGCCCTTTTAGCATGTGAATTCAATAAGTATTGTAGAATGACAATTTCTCAAAATGAGCCAAACATGGCATTAATAGGTGATATAAATAAATATGAACCAGATGAGATATTAAAACTCGCAAAGGTTCCAGAGGGAAGGAAAGTTGATGTGATTTTCGGGGGCCCACCATGTCAAGCATTTAGTACTGCTGGAGCCAGAAGAGCATTAGATGACGAAAGAGGAAATGTTTTTCTAAGGTATGTAGAAGTGGTTGAAAAAATAAGGCCAACCTATGTTGTTATCGAGAATGTTCGAGGGCTGTTGTCTGCACCATATCCCTATAAAGATATCGAGCAGCCTATAAAAGGTGGAGCACTTTGCGTTATTTTAGATAGGTTAAAAGAGGCGGGATATACGATTTCTTTTGAACTTTATAATGCAGCTAACTATGGCGCACCACAAATTCGTGAACGTGTTGTAATGATCGGAAAGCTAGGAAATGAAAAGGTTTCCTATCTAACTCCGACTAATGATGAAAACGGTGAATACAATCTTCCAAAATGGAGAACACTTTATGACGCAATCCATGATATTGAAAATCAAGAGCAACATTATGTTGAGTTCCCAGAAAACAGATTGAAATTCTACAGAATGCTTAAAGAGGGGCAGTATTGGAAGCATTTGCCGGAAGAAGCTCAGAAAGAAGCAATGGGTGCAAAGCTAAAACTGGGTGGGGGCAAAACTGGTTTTTATAGACGATTGAGTTTTACTAAACCATCACCTACATTAGTAACTGATCCAACAATGCCTGCAACAGACTTGGGACATCCTAATGAAGATAGACCATTAAGCGTTGAAGAATATGCTCGCATTCAAGAGTTTCCTGATGATTGGATGATTTGTGGCCCAATTAAAGAGCAATATAAGCAGATAGGAAATGCAGTACCTATAAAATTGGGAGAGGCAATTGCTAGAATTATTATTAGTGATATGAAAGGCAAGAAAAACAATTCCATCCCCGGTTTTAGGTATTCTCGATACAAAAATACAAGCGAGGTTACATGGCAGATTGCTATGGATAAGGCTTTAGAAAAAGCAAGAGCTGCTCAAAATCATAAAAATTATGAACAGCTCACGATAGATAATTTAGCTTGATGCTTCGTAGTACCAAATGCCTAATTTGCCGTTTTTCTCAATAGGATCAATTAGTTCTATATTTTTCAAAATCCACGCATATCTGCCTGGAGTAAAATCTCCACAAAGATAGCAAGTGGGATTTTCTTTCTCCACCGTTTTTGCATATTCTTCAGTGATTTCGATACAGTCTGAAAGGATGCACTTTGCAAATATTGTCCCGTAATGTAATGACCCTTGCAACAATTTCGCAAGGGCATTTTTTCTGCAGTCGTTTTTTGGAATAGTGGATTTTCCTGCGTGGATATATAATTCTCCATAATCGTAACATGGCCAGCTACGTGTTTCTATTATTTTGATATTCTCTCCGATTAAACTTGCCCATGGCTCTTGCAATGTTATAATTCGCATGAATGTCTCCTGATTAATTTTATTGACGCATTTGTCTTATTTTTTCTCGGGTTTCTTCGCCAACCTGTGATGCTATGCTTAACAGTTCATTGTAGCAACCATCTCCACCGATTGTATCCCACATTTCTTTGCCAATTAAAACAACGGAATCATGTCTAAAGTCAAAGATGCCCATAGGTGGATTATGAGCATAATCTTCCTTATTCTCACCATAGGGGTTGTATGGAAGCCCAAAGTATGCGTTGCAACTTGGGTCGGCTACTTTTAAGTGAAGGCAGTCCTCTTTAGCAACTGCGGTTTGGTCAATGTTTGGTTTTACGGTTTTCAGACTAATATAATTGTCAATACCATTCTTATGCCACCACATGTCGGAAATTACCCTCATTGTTGTTGTTTGCCCAGTCTTAGTGGTGGACAAGATTTCGTTAAGAGCCGGAGTCCATTCGCGGGCAATGCTTTTGTTTTTATCACGAAGATCCAACATATATTGATGGATAGCATTTTCATACGCAATATCAATTGTAATCATGGTTTCTTTTTGGCGTTCTGCAGCATCTGCGCCATTAGATAATGCGACAAGTTTTGCAATTTCTTCGATTACTCGTTGACCAAATGACGTACTGAAAGAGCGTTCGAATGCGCTCCAAAATATGGCATCTTCTGACAGCAAAGCTGTATGAAATGGTCTATAAGTTTGAGCGTTGCTTGTAATGCGTTCAATTGTACCGTCAACACAGTTGCGAAATTCATTTGCGATTTTTTCTCTGTAGTATTGATTCATTTTTACGCTCCTTGTTTAATTCATCGTTTATGTATCGTTATTTCAGTTCCGGACAAGTGGCAGTGCCGTTCCTGTTGAAGTAAAGTTCGCTGACTCCGTTGCCACAGAATATTTCTAGCATCATATCGAGATGCCACAATGCCTCAGTTTTCTTTAGCTCCTCAAGGCTCATCCAGAATACCTTGCCTTCTGAAGATGAATGGATGCTGCCGGAATATGTATTGGTTTTATACAAGAAAACCATGTAACGGGAACCATCCAGCTCTATCCAGTCCTTAATGCCACAAAACTCAACATCTGAAACAGACAATCCGGTTTCTTCTTTAATTTCTCTGATTACTGAATCCACAACGGATTCATTGCTTTCAACATGACCGCCAGGGAAGATGATTCCCTTGCGGTCTTTTAATATCTTCTCTTCAACGAGTACATTGCCTTGTCCGTCATAGACCATGCACATGTTTGTAAGTTCTACGGGCGTTTTACGCTCCATTGGTTTCACCTCAATCCTTTATCGTTTCCATGATATCTTCCAATCTGCAATCCATAGCCTCGCAGATTTTAAGAAGAACGTCCGTGGTGATGTTTGCACCTTTGCCGAGCTTGGCAATGGATGCAGCACTAATGCCGGCGGCATCTTTCAGATCGTTTTTGTTCATTTCCTTATCAATTAACATTTTCCATAATTTGTTATAGCTGATTCGCATATTCTGCCTCCTCTCGTAATCATCCAGCTAAATAATTTCTTAGGATTTCAACATCTTTGCTTATATCCCTTGGCTTGATTCTGCTGAGAACTTTTTCTTCAACTTCAGGCGTCCAATAAATCTTCAATTTTTCTCTGGCTCTTGTGATAGCAGTGTAGAAGATATTGTGTGTTACAAGTTCCTCAACTTCATCGGTAATGACTATTTTTACAGAGTCATATTCCAAACCTTGTGCTTTATGAATGGATACTGCGTATGCAATCTGGAATGGGACAACAGTGTATGAAGTACTCTCATCCCCGTCTTCATCAGCACTTTTTAGCTTATGTACACAAAATCTAACTAACGATTTTCCTTCGCTTTCCCAACATTCAAGTAGTTCGAGGTTAATACGCCGGAGATCACTTTCATCTACTACCTTAGGTATCTCAACATCAAACTGAATGCGTTCTTCATGAGTGTCTGGGTCTAAGATTTCAATTCTCTTTATAATTCCCTTCATATTCTTGTGTATGACAGGGAAAAACCTATCCGAATCAAGGAAGAGAATCGGGTCTCCAACTTTATATTGTTGAATATCCCATTGAACAGCAGGGGTGGGATTGCTTTCCTGTAGGAATCTATTAATGTTGTTGATTCCATACAAGCCGTCATAATTTAAACAGAGGATTGCTTCGCCAGATTCAAGCGAAGAGAGCAGGGTTTCATCTGCTTTTAAGGAGTAGCTTTCTCTTTCGATGACTTCTTTGGCCGTTTCATCCATGTGTCTAACCTTGTCCCACAGTTCAAGTAATCGTTCATCCTTGGTTCGATGGGGCTGGGTAAGTTCAAATACCGCACTTTCCGGTAAAAATGCTTTTAATACCGAGAACCAATTTCCAAATTGAATGGCGTCAATCTGATAAGTGTCTCCAACCAATAAAAGCATTTCAAAATTTGCCTTTTGAAGAACCTCAACCATATCTTTATTGCTGACGGTACTACACTCATCAATAACCAATAATTTATACTTCGCAAAAGCAGACCCTTGGCGTTTGAAACTTTCAATTGTTGAGAAAGTTGTATTTTCTGCATCAATCTTTCGCATCAGATTCTCTTTTGCAGGATTTGTTTGGGTTAGATATAATTTGGCATCATCATTTAAGTAGTGAGAAACATGATTTATAAGCGTAGATTTTCCTACACCTGCAGAGCCGTATATTACACCTACTTTTGACTCTGAAAATATACGAGTGATGATGTCCTTCTTTTCATCACAGTCAATTTCATAATCGCCAAATAGTAGCCAAAATTCAACATCATCACTGTATTTTTCGATGCCGGATTCCGACAACTCTTGTAATTTTTCAATTACAGTGCAAGTATCGAGTTTGTAATCATTTATAAATACTTGATTATGCTCAAGCATTAAATCACTTGCCGGGCGGTGACCTGACCAAAGGCTATTGTTATACTTATCGATAAGAATTGGATAATCTGAGAAATTACCCAACTCATCAATATCAGTGAAAAGTTGACCTTTGCCTTCTGTGTTATTTCTTATAAATCTTGCGAATAATTCAGGGCGTTTGTCTTTACAAGGAATACAATCGAATACAGCTCCTAATTTTGGATTATGACCAACGGGAGATCTGTTAAATGGCAAAGAATCAAACTGCCTACAACCGTTTGATAAGTACAAATTAGAAAGATAACTGTTTCCGGCGTGTACCCATTCTTCATAATATTTGCTATAGTAGCCGTCCGAATATTGGCCTTTAATAATAACATTGTTCATGTTATAGAGAAGGTATCGCAGCATATTCTTTCCGTTACGACCATTTCGGATAAGTTCTCTGCAGTAATCTAAAATAGGAATAAATATCGTAGATTTAAGGTTGTTTTTCCATTCAAGAGTAAGCTTATCATATGCTTTATCCGGGAAGTCCATCAGAGCAGTTAAAGTGTATTTTGTTCTGGTAAGGAACTCACAGATTAGGCGTTGTTCTGGATATGGTACTCTTTTTTTCTCTCCTTTTATCAGCTTAATGAAATTTTGAAATTCACAGTCACGAATGGATACCTCCCAGCCGTCAATAATGATGATGGGCATTGTTTTTCCTAATATCTCGATAGTTTCATGTACGAGATGAAACTTTGATGCGTAATTGCTTTTGATTGGAAGTTTAGTAAAAGCAATTACTCTGTTAGATTTAGACTTATTTTTTCTATCATCTATTGGTGTAAATGTGATTTCATAATATATTTTCTGCCTACAAACAGTGGCTTGATTTTCTGAATATAGTATTTGTCATTTTTTTCAGCTTTGAATTCCACTGGATATTGTTCTATTTTTTCAGAAATCTTTTTATAGTATTCCTGTAAGGTATCATCTAAGCGAAGAGGGAACTTATGTAAGTTATGTAATATCTCGATACCAAAGTAGTGCCAGATTAGATTTTTCGCTTCTAGCAGATATTGGTAGTACTTGAGCATTAACCGTTCCGAACCGTCTTCATCCAGTGTATATTGTGTGGTGACTATTTCCAGGTAATTATGGAATTTATATAAAGTGTACAGTTCGCTGTTTATCTGTGCAAACTCTGTGGCCTGTGCTATGTTTTCGGCAGTGATAGGTATTTCTCTGCCTTTGGCATAAAACTTGAGCATGATGTGGTTTACGAACTTTGTCAGCTGCTCTAAAATGTCTTGAGAAATAGCACCACGAGAATTATTTTCTATTTCATCTAAATGCCTACATATTACGTTATCTATCTTCTTGATGGATTCATCAATTGATGGCATCAACATCCGTCCCTTCTGTTTATTAATATTCTCCATCGTTCCAATCATCAATAAAAGCATCATATGGAAAGGCTTCCGCAAATTGGTTCGGATGAAGTTTTACATATAAATTTCGTATTTTGCTTCTGGCATTTCCTAAAAAAGGAGCAGTAGAGCCAGTAGCTAAAAAGCTGTTGCTTATAGTGCTTAATTCACCAAGTAGCCCAAAAACATATGATTTTAAAGATGGATTAGCAAATGTGTCAGCTTTTGATATCCATTTAGTTTCATACAAGTCTTTTATTTTACATGGCAGAGACATGTCGATTAATGAAGTAGCATAGTTTTCTCCGATGAGAGTAACCATGATTTCATCATAATCTGCTGTGAATTCTTGAAGCAATAAGTTATCTTCAGTAGAATAGGGTGATTTATTTTCTTGTTCTTCTGGAAGCTGAACACTTGATGTCCCAGAAGTATTGTTCCCATCTAATCCATTTACCAGGTTGCTTACTGCGTTACCCAACACATCGGCTGCTGCCTGTCCAGATGCAAGTATCTTTTCTTCGAGAATATTATGTGAAAGTTTTTCGGCACTCTTCGGGGTGCTTTTTTCTTTGCCTGCAGCCTCTCGCAAGATTTCTAAAAACAAGTCTGTAATCTTAAGTGAAGCATTCACAGAGTCAATATCAGGAATATCATTCTTGAATTCGTCAGCGAGCAGTTGTGCAGTTATTTCTCCGAAACCTTCAAGGTATGAAGGAAATTCATCGTCATCATTTAAGTTTGCCAATATAAGAGCGGCAACCTTTGAAATACTTGTATTGCCATTGAAGTATGCTTTGAAAGTATCCAGACTAGTGCCCGCTAATAAATCGGATCCACTTTCGTTCATCATGGTTTCAAAAATTGTCTTCGTAAATATTTTGGTATTACTTTTTCCTCCGATTACATTCTTTAGCTTTTTTGCGAAAACCTTAAATTCCACAGTTACACCACCTTGCTCATCCATTGATACCCAAGCCTACCCATGGCTACCGAGTTCTACCTACCCATTCATTTACAATGGAAAACGTGGAAAGAAAACAGTGAAAAATCATTTTGCATAAGACAATGTTTGGGGATTTGTTCAGGTTTAATTATACCAGATAAAAGCGCACAAATCTACATTTTTGCAGTTCCAATCTATGCGATAGCAGAAAAAAGCAAGATAATCACTCGATTTCGCTCTGATATTCAGATGCGCTTACAAGGATTTGCAGGCTCGTCTGAGTGCCAGACACTCAAATAAAAATTATTCCAATGCCCGAAGTGGTCGACCTTAAGGCGGCGGGATACATCAAGAGTCTGTTCACGGTATAGCCGTGGACTGACAAAAGATGTACCCACCGTGTTTTGTCATGCCCATTTCGGTATCAGAGCCGGTGTACATCAGTATGTCGGCTCTTTTTGTGTCCCTGCCGCCAGCCTTTCGGGCGAGAAAGAAAGGCAGGGACTTTATGAGAAAGTTCAAAACAGCGGAGAAGAACCGCACCAATTACGTTTACTACACAGCAGAAGGAAAGGCTATCACTATCAAGCCGGGACAGGTCGGTGATGATGGCAAGCCCGCATCGGAGGAGATGATCACGCTTCTTCACACTTGGGATGATGACCAGGTTGATGCAGACCGCAGAGAGTTATATCACTGCCCGGTGCATTACCAGGCTTACACAGATGGAGAAGGTAAGGATGCCGATGACCGCAATGGTTATCTCGCAAGCGAAGAAGCAGATCCATTGGAACAGATGCTTTCTTCTATTGAAGAGCAGGAGCGTTCCGAAATGTTGGACAGGCTGAAGGCAGCGCTGCCGACTTTAACTGACTTACAGAAATCTACCATTTATAAGAAGTTCTGGCTGAATCAGACTAATGTGCAGATTGCGGAAGAGGAAGGCATCACGGAGGCAGCAGTCCGTAACCGTCTGAAAAAGATTTATGCGTCTTTGTCAAAGAAAATCTGATTTCCACAGATTTGAGGGGG
>CAVCXB010000011.1:0-39744 GCA_963605535.1 Wujia chipingensis | reverse complement strand
GGAACACCGGACACTGTAACACCGGGGACAGGAACACCGGACACTGTAACACCGGGAACAGGAACACCGGGGACTGGAACACCGGACACTGTAACACCGGGGACAGGAACACCGGGGACTGGAACACCGGACACTGGAACACCGGACACTGTAACACCATAGATGGGTCTAACGGGGTATTTTGTACAGAACCAGATATGGATATTAGAATATTCAATCAGCCATCTGGAATGAGCCTTAGAGATTTCTGTAGGAGTAAATACTATGATGCATTATATAGCGCACCGTTCCTGCTAACGGAATGGATTCCATATACAGACGAAGAGAAAAAAACGGATAAAAAAAAGGAACTGATAGGTGGATACCTGAAAGAATACACCATGCAAGAAGCATGGGCGAACTGGTGGGCGAAAATGACGGAAGAGAATAAACAGATTGTGCAAGAAATCCCGAATTTCAATGCTGAAATTTTCAAAGAAATTACAGGAATCGCGGTCTGAAATGAAAGGAGGCAGAGTGATGGAATTTGACAAGAAAACAGCGAAAGATTTTGCGGCGATATTCGGGTGCATATACCCCGAAAAGGAAGAGTGCAAGTGGCTTGAGGACAAAATCTGCAAGAACGATAAAAGTTCGTTCAGAGATGAATACCCGGGATTCGGGTGCAATGTGTGCGGAGCGTGGGAAGCAAAATGAAAAAGAAGTGTAAAGGCTGCGGGGTATGGTTCAACGCCGTTCGTAATCAGCAATATTGCACGACACAATGCTACCAAGCGCACTACCGGAAACAGAAAAAGAAAATGCGAGAAGCCAAGGCAACAAGCCTGCCGGAGATTGCGGCGCTGGCGAGGGAAAAGCATATGAGTTACGGCAAATTGAAAGCGATGGAGTACATCGAGAAAGCGAGGTTAGGGTGATGGACAAAGTTAAACAAGCATTTATAGACTGCGAAAAGTTTATTGACGAGCATACACCCGAAGAACTACGAGAATATGAAAAGTCGCTAAACTTAGATTATGAAAGCTACAGAACACCAGAACAGGTGGCAGAAGACCTTGTATCAATAACGGATTCACCCACTAAGGGGCTGAAAAAGGCATTTGAAGAGACCAGACACGGAGATATGCATTACGATACTGCGGGCAACCTCCACTACACTGGTAGCGAAAGTGGTGGTGTCAAAGCCGTAAAACACATAATACCCCCTAACGCAGAAACAATAGAACAGTCGCAACAGAACCGGCTGCGTGACCGCATAGGGGAAATAATCACAGTATTAGACGAAAACCGCCAAGAGCGCGAACACATCATGAAGGCAAGGCGCGAACTGCACGGCGTGGACGATGACATTGCAGAATACAATTCAGGAATGGCGGCGGCGTTTGATTTGGCAATAATCTGGCTAGAAAGGGCGTTAGACGATGAAAAGTGAAACCATTAAGAAGATAGCTAACAAATTCATGGAGGAATCCGAAGACGCTGAAAAGATAGCAGACCAAATGGAGTTAGACTGCGACGATGAGGCTAGATATTGGAGAGGCATACAGGAGGCGTATTATACGGCATGGGCTAGGCTTGATGACGCGGTACACGAAGACAAGAAAAAGAAAGAAAGGGCACAAATGACGTACGAACAAGTATTTGACCGTTGCGTAATAATCAGGGAGACGCTGATGGCGGGAAGCGGAATCGCATTAGAACCAACACTGGAAAACATTGAATTTATCACGATATGCGCCGAAGCGGTGGAAGAGGAAGGAGAAAGCAATGCTTGAACAGCTGAACATCTACGGCAAAACCAAACTTGAGATGTCAATCGAACGATTTAGAACGTTCGAACCACCCGAGGGGTACTATCTGGCTTTCAGCGGCGGGAAAGATAGTTGCGTGATTAAAGCATTGGCAGACATGGCGGGAGTGAAGTATGACGCGCACTACAACCACACATCAGTTGACCCGCCGGAATTGATTAGATTCATCAAGGACTGCCACCCCGATGTGGCGATAGAATACCCGCGAGACAAGGACGGAAAGAGAATCACAATGTGGAATCTAATCCCAAAAAAGAAAATGCCCCCTACGAGGCTTGTACGCTACTGCTGCAAGGAGCTGAAAGAAGGTGGCGGCGGGGGACGGTTCACTGTTACAGGCGTTCGATGGGCAGAAAGCACTAAGCGCGCCCAAAATCGCGCCGGACTAGAAATCGGAAAAGGCAAAAAGCGCAGAGAGTTGTATGACCCTGACAACCCGCCCGATGAGGTTATGATGAGAACCTGTCCGACTAAAGGAATGCACATTTTGAACCCTATCATTGACTGGACGGAAGCCGAAGTGTGGGAGTTTATTCGCAAATACGACGTGCCATACTGTACACTGTACGACGAGGGATTCAAGCGCATAGGCTGCATAGGCTGTCCAATGTCGACCCACCATCAGGAGGAAGAATTGGAGCGATACCCCAAATTCAAGAGAAACTATCTATCGGCGTTCAGCAGAATGCTCGAAAGTTTAGACGACAAAACCACGTGGAAAACGCCCGAAGATGTAATGAGATGGTGGCTAGGAAGGAGATAGAAAGCAATGAGCGAATTTAATTATTTCAAGGAAAAACGGAGAATGGTAGAGAGCATAGGCGGATATCTGGACGATATGTATTGCGACGGACTATGTGAGAATTGCCCGCTAGCTAGTCATAATAGACGCTATACAATGTGCTGCACAATCTTGGAGATGAAACACCCCGAAGAAGCAGAAGCAATCGTCCGCAAGTGGGCTGAGGAACACCCGGCGCCACAACGAAAAACGAGAAAAGATGTACTGCTGGAAAAGTTTCCGAATGCGAAACGCTATTGTGCGAGCGATACACCTTCAATTTGCGCTTATAGCCTTGGACTGGTAGACGAAGAAGAACATGAAAAATGCTACAACACAACTTGCGCCGAATGTTGGAACAAAGAGGTGGAAAAAAATGACAAACTATGAAAAGTACAAGGACGAGATTGCAGAAATTGCGTCCCAAATTGACCTAGAAACTGGATACATAGCTGTGGATAGGAACACGGGGAAACCCGTAAGTTGCTTTAGCGTTAAAAAATGCAGTGATTGCTTATTAGGTTCGGCAGACTACGGAGAATGCAGAATTTTACTCTTGGAATGGGCTGCGTCGGAAGCGAAAGGAGAAAACATAATTATGCGAGACAAAAACACGGGCGGGATTGCTGATGTAGCGGTTACGCAGATCCCAAGCGAAAGAGAGAAGACCGAATGAGACCGAAAGCCCCCTGCGCCAAATGCCAAGAGCGAACAGCAGTATGCCACGTGAAATGTGAGAAATACGCCGCCTGGAAGACAGAATACCAGGCGGCAAAGGAAGCCGAGAAAGCCGAAAAGCAAAAGTATTCTGCGCAAAGAGACTACGCCACAGACCGTTACCACCGTCTGAAGAGAAAGGACTAACGATGATAGAACGCTATTACAACTTTGATGTTGACAGGTTTCTCAGGGACTACGAAGAAAACAAAAGAAAACTGAAAGAGTTACAAATCGAAAAACAGGCAATCGCCGACTCCGGTGGCATGAACTATTCGCACATCAGGGGCAGTGGGATATCGGACCCGACAGCGCAAAAGGCGCAGCGGCGGGAGAAAGTAGACTTGAAAATCAGAGAGTTAGAAAGTTACTTTGCGTCCTATGAAAAGCTGACGGCGGGGCTGAGCGATACAGAGTGGCTATTAGTTGATTACATCGCTACACCGAAAGACCGGCGTAACTTTGAGAGGCTCAAAACAACGCTAAATTACGACAAAACCGCAACCTATGAACAACTTAACGCTTTGCGGCGAAAACTCCGTAAAATCGCCGATTAGACGGCAAAAAGGCAAGGTTTATACCCTGCCTTTTTGCTTTTGTCGATTTTTAACATTTCTACTCACAACACCTTTCGGTGTGACCTACATTTTGGTATGTGTCAATCCCCATCTCTTTCGCCTCGTTCAGGCGGGCAACCCACCCATACGATTCACATTTTTCATGTAGCCAGTTATAAACCATCTTTTTTCTGATGCCTTTCGTTGTAGCGTACCCGACGGTATGCTGTCAACCCCTTTTTTTGATTTTTTTTAGATTTTTTTTCGCAAAACCTTGGAAGCGTTGAAAACTGCGGAAATTCCGCGGAAAATAAGTATCAAAACCATAGTATAATAGTATTGAGCGAAAAGGAGTTTTTGCTTTTCTTTTTCCTCCTTTCGGTTATAGCCCTCGCTCCGGCGGGGGCATAAAATTTATGGAACGTACCCGGCTGTCCCTCGCGGTGCCGGGTCTTATATAGGGTGGTATCATGGCAACGAAGAAAACAGAAACGAAAAATAAGGGCGGGCGACCCCGAAAAGAAATATCACAAGCAGAGTTCGAGAAGCTCTGCGGTCTGCAATGCACTAAGGAGGAAATATGTGGGTGGTTCGATGTAACAGACAAGACGCTTGAAGCGTGGTGCAAAAGAACCTATTGTAAAGGATTTTCCGAAATTTTCCGTGAAAAACGGGGCGCAGGGAAGATAAGCCTGCGGCGTATGCAGTTTCAGTTAGCGAAGAAAAGCGCCGCAATGGCAATCTTTCTCGGCAAGAACTACTTAGGGCAGACAGACAGACCAATAAGCGAGATAGAAGACGAAGACGATGGCTTCATCAAGGCATTAAGAGGGAGTGCTGATGTATGGGTAGAGTAGGGTTCAGGTTCAGCCCGTTCAGCAAGAAGCAGCTGCAAATCCTCACATGGTGGCTGCCGGAGTCGGGCGTATCGGATAACGATGGAATAATAGCAGACGGAGCAATCCGTTCAGGCAAGACGGTGTCAATGGCACTGTCTTTTGTTATATGGGCAATGGAAAGCTTCAACGAGCAGAATTTCGCAATGTGCGGCAAGACAATAGGCTCTTTCCGGCGGAATGTGCTTACGGTGATGAAGCAAATGCTTCGGAGTCGGGGCTATACGCTGACAGACCACAGGGCAGATAACCTCATCGAGATAACAAAGGGCAATATAACAAACTACTTTTACATCTTCGGGGGCAAGGACGAGCGAAGCCAAGACCTGATACAAGGTATCACACTGGCGGGGATATTCTTCGACGAGGTAGCGCTTATGCCGGAGTCATTCGTCAATCAGGGCACAGGCAGATGTTCCGTTGAGGGGTCGAAGTTCTGGTTCAACTGTAACCCGGACACGCCTGCACACTGGTTCAAAAAAGAGTGGATAGACAAGCAAGAGGAAAAGAACCTCCTGTACCTCCACTTCACGATGGACGACAACCGCTCGCTTGCGGAGGACATCAAGCGCAGATACCGGGGAATGTACTCGGGCGTATTCTTCAAGCGTTACATACAGGGCTTGTGGGTAGCCGCAGAAGGCGTTATATACGACCTATTTGTCAACGACAAGGAAAGCTACATCATAGACACTCCGCCGCAAATAAGATATGCCACAATAGGCGTTGACTTTGGCGGTACGGGTTCGGCGCATTCATTTACGCTAACAGGATTCACGCAGAACTGGGACGTTGTGATACTTGACGAATTTTACTGGAACAACAAAGAAAAAGGCAGGCTGTCCCCGAAGGAGCTGGAAGAAAAGTTTGTGGATTTCTGCCAGAGGGCAAAGTCAAAATACAGAGTCTACGAAGCGTACTGCGACAGTGCAGAACAGACGCTTATAGAGGGTTTTCAGGTGGCAATCGCAAAGGCTCGTGTGGGGATAGATGTGCGGAACGCCTTAAAAGGGGCAATCAATGACCGAATAGCGTTCTATAACTCGCTTATGGCGCAGCGCAGGTTCCATATTATGAAACACTGCGTAGCGACGATAGGAGCGCTAGAGAATGCGGTATATTCAGACAAGGACCCGACAAAGGACGAGCGACTGGACGACGGTACGGTGAATATAGACTCTCTCGATAGTATGGAATACTCGACGGAGAGTATGCAAGGCGATATTTTATACCTTAGAAAATAGGAGAAAGATATGCAGGGAATTATACAATGGCTTGACAAGAACGGCTACGGAACGGTAGACCGGAAATTCTATGCGGCGATTGCGCTATGGGAAAAGTGGTATAAGGGCAAAACACCATTTCATTCTTACACGCAGTGGAACGGCGTGGAAAAGATAAGACAAACACGCAAAACGCTGAATATGGCAAAGAAGATATCCGAGGACTGGGCAAATATGCTGCTCAACGAAAAAGTGGAGATTGTAACAGGCGATGAGGCATCGCAGAGCAGGCTCAATGATATTCTGGACAAAAATGGGTTCTATGTGCGCGGAAACCAACTCGTGGAGCTTACAATGGCATTAGGCACAGGGGCACTCGTGGAGTTTAAGGACGGCGACGAGGTCAATATCGACTATGTAAGGGCGAACATGATATATCCGCTCGCGACAGAAAACGGGGAAATCCTCGACTGCGCTTTTGCCTCGGAGCATAAAATCAAGAAAGACTCATGCATCTATCTGAATATCCACGAAAGGGACGAACGAGGAAACTATGTAATCAAAAACTTCTACTTCAAGCGGACAAACGACTTCTTGCAAGAAACAGACTTGCCAGAGGGCGTTCTGCCGGAGATACATACTAACTCTCCGACGGCGAGGTTCCAGATACTCAAGCCAAACATCGTGAATAATGTGGAACTGGACAATCCAATGGGCGTGTCAGTATATGCTAACTCAATAGACCAGCTTGAAGCGTTAGATTTGGTATACGATTCATACGCCAATGAGTACAAACTGGGAAAGAAGCGAATTATCGTTCCGATTAAATTTGCAAGGATAATGGAAGCGCAGGACGGCTCAATGACCTATCCGGTGTTCGATTCTAACGATACGGAGTTCTACGCCGTAACAGAAACAGACGGGCAGGACAAGATTATCGAAATGAATATGGAGATAAGGGCAGAGGCACACGAACAGGGCTTAAAGACAGGTCTGAACATTCTGGCGAAAAAGTGCGGACTGGGCGATTCCTATTACAGATTCGAGGGGAGCGGCGTGAAGACCGCCACGGAAGTCGTAAGCGAGGAGTCAGACCTTTACCGGAATATGAGAAAACATGAAATCATACTCAGCGAAGCGCTGAGAAAGATGGTTCTTGCCATAGCGGATATGGACGGGTTCAGTGTAGACCCGGAGAAAATGACAATCAACTTTGATGATTCAATCATAGAGGACACCGGAGCGGAAAAGGAGAAGTTTCTCCAGGAAATTCGTGATGGCGTGAGACAGAAATGGGAGTATAGAATGCGGTTCTTCGGGGAAACCGAAGAAGAAGCAAAAGCGAATATCCCGCAGGAAGAAAGCACTGTAAACTGGTTCGAGGAGTAACAGATGATAACGCCTGAATACCTAGAGCAATGCCCTGACAGGCTTGTGGAAATCTACGAACAAGCGGAGCGGGATATCATCGCCGATATGGCGAGGAAGATAAGTAAATACGACTATTTCTCATCGGCTGCAGAGTGGCAGGCAATAAAGCTTCAAGAGATGGGGCTGACCTACAAGGAAATCCAAAAGCGCCTCGCCAAGGCAAGCGGGAAAAGCAAAACGGAAATCATCAAGCTGCTCAAAGAAGCAGGAGTTAAGGAACTGAAAGACGACGGCGTAAAGCCAACACAGGCGACCATAGACACGCTTAACGCAGGATTGCGGAAGACCCTCGGAACGTTCGATAATCTTACGAGGACGACAGCAATCCACGGTTCTCGGCAGATTTCAGAAGCGCTAGACAGGGCATACGCACAGGTTACTAGCGGAGCGTTCTCGCAGGAAGCGGCAGTAAAACAGGCTATCACAGACCTAGCGAAAAACGGCATTGAAGCATACAACTACGGCACACGGAAAGATTACATTGATGTCGTGGTACGCAGAGCAGTGAGAACAGGAGTCAATCAGACCGTTGCAAAGATTTCTCTGGCGAATGCAGAAGAACTAGGGACAGACCTCGTGGAGGTATCAGCGCACTCGGGGGCACGACCAAGCCACGCAGAATGGCAAGGCAAGGTTTATTCCATAAGCGGCAAGACAAAAGGCTATAAGAAGCTGTCAGAGGCTACAGGCTACGGTTCGGTTACGGGGTTGTGCGGGGCAAACTGTAGACATACATTTTACCCGTTCTTCGAGGACGATGAACCTACCTATACCGAAGAAGAGTTAAAGTCGTTCGACAAGCCAAAATACACCTATAACGGCGACAAGCTGACCGAATACGAAGCAACACAAAGGCAGCGTTATATCGAGCGTCAAATCCGCAGATACAAGCGCAAAAAGGCAGGAATGCAAGCCGCAGGATTGCCGACGGCAGAGTCGCAAGCCAAAATAAAGAAGTGGAGCGAGATACAAGCCGACTTCCTCGGGCAAACAGGACTAAAGCGGCAGTATGGGCGGGAAGAAATACCGAAAATCGCAAAAGAAACGCTTGCAAAGAATAAGGAAAATGATATAATGTTATCAAATACTACGGATAACAAAGAATATATCGGCAAAGTAATAACCTTGACTGACAATCAACATATTCGCGAGTGGTATGTTGCAAATGTACACGATATACCAAATCAGATTGACAAATCCAAGTCCGTCGAGGAGCAAGCAAAGCAATCATATGAATTGCGGAACAAATACAAACAGATGGCGAGAATGGCGATGTCCGACAGCGAAACTGCGGAATGTCTACAAGCCAAAAGACCAGTAAAAACTTTCGAGCAACTAATCAATGACAAAATGACGAGAAAGCAAATCACGAGGAAGCAGGCTATTACGGATATATTGCGGACCGCTTCGACAACAAACGAAGAAGTCAATAAAAAATTCGGATTGTGAGGTACATAAAATGTTCGATTACACCATTTATAAAGAAAACAGCCAGCAAGTATTTAATAACACTTGCAAACTGATTGAGCGAAGTTTCCCCAATGCCCACAAAAGCAAGCTGCTTGTAGACTTTGATGGAACAACAATCCAAACATTCACAGAAGATGGCAAGGATATAGACATTTACGACGATTACGAGGTTGGTGCGGTATTTGTAAAGTCCGGCATTGACTTAGGAAACATACTTCAATAGAAACTGGCTAACTACATTAAAACAAGAACGACTGACGAGCCGTTCTTTTTTTATATTCAAAATTCGGTGGCGACCGTAAACGCATAGCACATACGCATCGTAATGCGATAAAAACGAAGTGCAGAAAGAGAGTAGACAATGAAAAGAGAACAACTTAAAGAAATCCTGACAAAGGCGGGTCTTGCGGAGGACGGACTCAAAGATGTAATTGAATCAATCTTCGCAGAGCACGGCAAGGACATTGAAGCAGAGAAAGCCAAGACAACGGCTAAAGAAAACGAATTAAATGCGGCAACTCAGCAAATAAAAGACCTGAACGCCACAATAGACAGCTTCGGTGGACAAACCCCGACAGAGTTAAAGACGCAGCTTGGAAATTTGCAGAAAAAGTACGATGAGGACATTGCGGCAGAGCAGAAAAAGTATTCAGACCTAGTGAAAACGCAGAGCCTCAGAGAAGCGTTGACGGGGGCAGGCGTAACCGACCCCGACTACATCATCTACAAACAGGGCGGTCTTGACAAATTCGCATTCGCAGACGGGAGACCCGTCGGAATTGATGAAACACTCAAGCCTTACAGAGAAACTTCACCTTCTCTTTTTAAGGTCGAAACAAAATCAAAAGATGGTATCCGCCACGAAGGCGGCACACAAGTAAAAGAAACCACAAACGAACACGCAGAGGCAAATAGCGCCCTGCGCTCTTTATTTGGAAAGGAGTAACAAATGGCAGTTAATATCGTAGACAGACAGAGAGCAGAGGCTCTCATTCAGGAACAATTAATCAACACAATTCAGCAGGAAGCACCGGCAAATTCAGCGTTTATGAGCATGGCAAAGAAGTTGCCGAATATGTCCTCTAAGACAACGAGAATGCCAGTGCTTGATATGCTTCCAACGGCGTATTGGGTGAACGGAGACACCGGAATGAAGCAGACCACTAAGCAGGAATGGGACAATGTATACCTCACAGCAGCAGAACTTGCAGTAATCGTTCCTATTCCGGAAGCAGTAGTTGACGACGCTTCTTTTGATATCGTAGGAGAAATCCTGCCGAGAATCAACGAAGCAATCGGTGAAAGAGTTGACAGCGCAGTAATCTTCGGCAACGGCAGACCGGCAGAATGGGGTCTGGACATCGTAACCAGAGCGAGAGTCGCTGGTAACAATGTAGCCCCGGGAACCACCCCGAACTACTATGACCTTCTTCTGGGCGAAGGCGGCGTAATCTCCAAGGTTGAGGAAACCGGAACAATGGTAACAGGCGCAATCGCTTCGATGGGAATGAGAGCGAAGCTGAGAGGAATTAAGACGACTGACGGTCTTCCGATCTTCAAGGGCGATATGCAGGGTACTACAAACTACACCTTAGACGGCGCACCTATCCAGTTCCCGCAGAACGGCTCCTTCGACTCTGCTATTGCACAGCTTATTGTCGGCGACTTCTCTAAAGCAGTGTACGCAATCAGACAGGACATCACCGTTAAGATTTTAGATCAAGGCGTAATTCAGGACCCGTCCAGCAAGGAGATTGTTTATAACCTCGCGCAGCAGGATATGATCGCAATTCGTGTCGTTTTCAGAATGGGCTGGGCACTTCCAAACCCTGTAACCAGAATGAACGGCGACAGAACCGGCGTACCGTTCGCATTCCTTGAACCGGCAACAGCGCAGACCACAAAGAAACTCACTCTTACCGTAACTGATACTCCGGCAAGCGAAGGAAGCGGCACGGCAATCGCAGGCGCAACCGTTCTTATTGACGGAGCAAAGAAAGTTACCGGAACGAACGGCAAGGTTGAAGTTAACCTTCCGGCGGGAACCTATACGGTATCCGTTAAGGCTGACGGCTACAAATCAACTACCACTGAGGTTACAATCGCCTCCGCTGCGGTTACTCAGACAATCCAGCTCGCAGCAAAATAAGGGGGTGGTCGCATGAATAAATATTGCGACTATGTTTTCTATGTGACCGAATACTGCGGAACTATGGCAGAAGAGGACTTCGACCGTGAAGTCCTCAAAGCCTCTGCCTATGTCGATATGGTTACGATGAACCGCATAACAGCGTCGGTCCTGAATAAGTACTCAGACCAAATTAAACTGGCAACCTGTGCGGCTTGCGATGTATATTACGCAGCCGAAAAGGGTGGCGAGATAACCTCAGAGAGCGTTGGTAGCTGGTCGAGAAGTTACGGTTCAAGCGGAATGACTACGCAGCAGAAACTTCAAGACTGCGTGGAGAATTACCTTGTTATGACAGGGCTACTGTACAGGGGGGCGTGTCTATGATGTTCCCACACATTATGACAGTCTACCACAGGACCGAAGACGGAACATGGGCTAGAACCGTAATCGAGGGCGTGTTATGGGAAGACCTCACGGGACTAACGCTTCGCAAGAGCGGAATAACGCCGGAGGACAAGGTACAAGTTTATATCCCGATGCCGAACGAAGAAATAACAGAGAAAGACATCATAGTAAAAGGCATCTGCGATAAGACAATCGGGAAGTCCTCAAAGGAAATCACCGAAGGGCTTTATGTAACCACAATCGAAACCTACGACTACGGAAACCTCAAACATTGGAGAGTGACAGCACGATGAGTACAATTAAAATTCCCGCAGACACAACATTGTTAAGGTGGAGTCCGACATTCAAGGCGGAGCGAGAAAAGCAGTTTAAGAACTGCCAAAAGTACATAGACAGTGCGGTACTGCGATACGACGCAAAGTATATCCCGTTTCAGACAGGCGCGCTAAACCAGAGCGGCACAATCGGAACGGTAATCGGAAGCGGCGAAGTGGTGTACCAATCACCATATGCACGATATCTGTACTACGGGAAGGTTATGCGGGACGCACAGGGGCGGGCGTTCTACGGCAGCGCACCGAAACATGTTACCGACGAGGATATACACTATCACGGCGAGCCACAGCGTGGGAAATTATGGTTCGAACGCATGAAATCGGCGCATAAGAAGACAATCTTAAAGAGCTGCGCTAAATACTTCACGTGAGGCACAAAATGACGATATTAAAGACTTTACAAGGCTTCATAAGCAACTATAACGGCATGACCGTTTTAACCGATTACGAAGGTAAACAGAGCGGTTATGCACTGCAACCTACAGGCAATGACACATACAAAGAAGATGTTCTGGGCAACAAGTATTACTTGAATAACTACATCTTCTATGTAAGAGAGATTGCAAGAGAAGAAGAGGACAGAGCAGACAATCAGGACTTCCTCGAGGACTTTTCTATGTGGCTTGACGAACAACGGCTTCCGGAGCTTCCGGGACGGTTTACCGCAGAAGATATGACCGTATCTAACTGTATGCTTATGGACATTGAATCAGACGGCACAGGCGTATACCAAGTGCAAATTCAACTTAAAATCAAGAAAGAGGTGCAATAATGGCGAAAATTGCAAGAAAGTTAGTGCAGGACTTCATTAACTGCACGCCGACGGAAACATCTGCGTCTTATGAGGTGCTCGGAGCGGACCTCGAAGAGTTATCTGTAGAATTTTCTGCTGACATCGAGAAGAAAAAGAACATTCTCGGTCAGGAATCAATCAACCTCAAAGGCTACGAAAAGGAAGCTTCTGTTGAGCCGTACATTGCGGACACAGACAGCGACCTGTTCAAATTTTTACAGAACATCATCGACAACGAAAAGGTGCTGGACGATGTCAAGACCGATGTTGTAAGGGTTAAGCTGTACGAAACAGCCACAAGCGGCGCTTATCCTGCTACTAAAGAAGATGTTTATATTGAAGTGGTATCGGCAGGCGGCGACACGACAGGTTATCAGATTCCGTTCAATATCCACTACACCGGAGTTAAGACAGAAGGAACATTCAATCCTACCACTAAGGCGTTCACTGCGACAGTAAAGGCATAGGTGGCGCTATGGGAGTATTGAAGTTCGATGACGGCATTGTGAGCCTCGATATCAACGGTACGGGGAGAATATTATCGTTCAATCCCACCGATACAAAAATCTATGAGGGATTTTATGCACTGATACAGGACACACCGCAGAAGCTGAACAAGATATCGGTCGAAGCGGAGAAAATCGAGAGCAAAAACCTCGATGAAAAGGCGAAAGCCGCAGAGGAATTGAAAGTATATTCCGAGATTGACAAAGTCCTCCGTGAAGCGTTCGACAACATCTTCGGCGAGGGACAGTCAGATGTTATGTTTGGCAGCCAGTCAGTGTGTAGCTACGGATCTAACGGAGATTTTATTTTCGTAAACGGTCTGATGGCGCTATTCCCCTACTTCGAGAAAGAGACAAAAAAGCGCAAGCAGAAGGTTAAAACCGTTGCGGCGCAGTATAAATGATGGACATTCTGAAACTTCCTACTTCATTACTTGTTCGGGGTCGAGAGTATGCAATCAACGCAGACTGGCGACCCTGCGTTAACATCATGCGAATGTTCGAGCGAAACGACCTGTCAGACGCCGAAAAGATGTTGTGTATGGTAGAAATCCTCTATAAGGACGAAATCCCTGACGAAATCGCCGTGGAAGCCGCTGAGCAAGCTGCGTGGTTCCTGAATATGGGCGAAGACACAAGCAAGGCGCACACCGGCAGGAACGCAGGGAAACTGTTCTCTTGGGAACAGGATTTAAAATACATCATCGCCGCAGTAGATAAGTCCGCAGGATTTTCTATCCGGTCAAAAGAGTTTTACCATTTCTGGGAATTTATGAGCGCATTTCTCGAATCGGGGGAATGCGTTTTTAATACCCTCGTGCATCAGAGAAAACTCAAAAAGACCGGGAAGCAGACGAAAGTGGACAGGGAATGGTGGGCGGAGAATAAAGACATCGCAGAGTTAAGAGTAGAATTTACTGATGAGGAACAGGAAGTATTAGACGCATTCAATAATCTATTGAAAGGGGGCGAACCGAATGGCGGCTGACGGATACTTAAATTTCGACACAAAAGTCGACACAAGCGGATTCAATAAGGGCACGGCGACGATTACGAAGCAAGCCTCCAAGATTGGCGGCGTGTTATCATCAGCCCTCGGAACGGCAATCGGCTTCGGAGCGGCGCAAATCGCAACGCAAGTCGTGCAGAGCCTTATCCGGATAGGCAATCAGGCAATCGAGCTTTCGTCCGACCTAGAAGAAGTACAGAATGTTGTAGACACCGCTTTCGGGGAGATGGCGTACAAATGCGAGGAATTTGCAGATATTGCGATTGATTCGTTCGGTATGTCTAAACTCTCTGCCAAGCAGACAGCCTCAACCTATATGGCAATGGCAAAGTCAATGGGGGTTTCTATGGATAACGCTTCAGATATGGCGGTAGAAGTTGCGAAGCTGACTGGCGATGTTGCCTCGTTTTACAACATCAGCACAGACCTTGCCTCGACAAAGCTAAAATCCATATTCACGGGCGAAACCGAAACGCTGAAAGACCTCGGCGTTGTAATGACGGAAACCAACTTACAACAGTATGCACTGCAATCCGGAATCACAAAGTCGTACAGTGCAATGAGCCAAGCCGAAAAGGTGGCTCTCAGATATAACTTCGTGATGAATTCCCTAGCTGACGCACAGGGCGACTTCGCTAGAACATCTAATTCGTGGGCTAACCAAACACGGGTGCTGTCCGAGCGATGGAAGGAGCTTCTGGGCATACTTGGCGGCGGTCTGATTCAGGTATTAACGCCAGTCGTTAAGGTAATCAACACGATACTTGCGGCGCTTATCAACCTTGCCAATGCATTTGCAAACACAATCGGTAAGCTCTTCGGACTGAACACCACCGTAAAGGCTTCGGCTTCGACGGCTATTGCGGCGGCAGACTCGCAAGGTGAGCTTGCGGACCAAACCACAAAAGCGGGCAATGCGGCGAAAAAATCCCTTGCAGGATTCGATGAATTGAATGTCCTGCAAAAGGAAACCTCTTCTTCTTCGAGCGGTTCAAGCGGCGTGGGCGATGGTTCAAATATGCTTGACTTTAGCCAAGTGGAAACGCCGAAGGCAGATACAAAGATTTTCGACGACATCGGAAAGAGCCTTGAACGCTTAAAGCCGTATGTTGACGGCTTAAAAGATGCGTGGAACAACCTCAAAGACGCATTCGAGAGATTCTATAACTCAAAGGGCGTTCAGTTCATAATCGAGTGGCTAAAAGAATTTTATGGATATATGCTTAAAAGCCGTGTCCTGCCGGCACTTATTAACGGGCTGACGGGCGTACTCTACATCTTGGCGGGAACATTAGACATAGTGGCAGGGGCGCTAACTGTGCTGATTGGCATTATGACAGGCGACTTCGAGATGGCAGGCGAAGGAATGAAACAGCTCGGTAAAGGAATTGGCGAAGTCTGGGAAGGTCTAGGTAAAATCATCGAAGGAGTATTAGACCTGTTTGTCGGAGAGGACATCATCGGTCCTTTTTTCGACAAAATGAAAAAATACTTCGAGAAGCGGAACAAAGGCACTACCGTATGGGACACATTTAAGCGTGAAATGAAGGAACTCGGCGAAGAAATCAGCCGTAACTGGAATAAAAACTGGGGCGAACTGAAAAAAGACACTAGCGAGGCGTGGGAAAGTATCGTAAAGACCACTTCGAGCAAGTGGAGAGAGTTCAAAAGCACAATGAGCGAGTTGAACGAAGAAATCAGCCGCAATCTAAGCGAAAGCTGGAACGACCTCAAGACCAAGACCACTGACACATGGAACAATATTTCCGCAAAAGTATCGGAGACATGGAATAGTGTCTCGACTAGCACGAGCGAAAAATGGAGTGCTATAAAACAAAGCATTTCGACGGTAGCAACAACGATAGAAACAAATGTGAGCACGGCGTGGGGCAATGTCAAGTCTAAGACAAAAACGGTCTTTGACTCGATAAATAGCTACTTGAAGGGCGATTTTAAGAAAAACTGGCAGAATGCTTGGAATGGCATAAAAAACGTGTTCAAGAGCGTAATCAACACGATAAACAGTATATTCTACGGAATGATTAACAAAATCATTACCGCAATAAACTGGCTGATTAAGCAAGTGAACAAAATAAGCGTTCCTGTACCGAAATGGGTGACGAAAATCACAGGCGCCTCAAGCTTCGGGTTCAACATTCCAACAATCAAGCAGATTTCCGTA
Source organism: Wujia chipingensis (assembly GCA_963605535.1). Classification (GTDB taxonomy): domain Bacteria; phylum Bacillota; class Clostridia; order Lachnospirales; family Lachnospiraceae; genus Anthropogastromicrobium; species Anthropogastromicrobium chipingensis_A. The sequence continues at coordinate 23,497 of CAVCXB010000011.1, read as the reverse complement.
CCTAAACTGGCAACGGGTGCTGTCATTCCGCCGAACGCAGAATTTGCGGCAATCCTAGGCGACCAGAAAAACGGCAGAAACCTCGAAGCGCCGGAATCGCTCATCAGGCAAATCGTCAGAGAGGAGAGTATGACAGCCTCACAGCTTGAAAGCGCAATGTATGACGCACTTGTTCGGGCATCGGATAAAATCTCGTCTACGACGATAATAGAAGGCGATACGGACGGCATATTCAAAGCAGTGCAGAAGAAGGCTAACGATTACACTTACAGAACAGGCAAGCCTGCGTTTATCTAGGAGGGGAAAATGGCAACACTAAAAATCACAAAATCAGACGGAACGGTTGTCAACCTTCCTGAACCTGAAACGCTGTCTGTTACTGTTAACGACCTAGATTCCGACAAGAGCGGGCGAAACCAAAAAGGGCAGATGTTCAGAGACAGGATAGCTGTCAAGCGCAAGATAAGCTGCGCATTCCTTCCGTTGTCAAGCAGCGATATGAAGAAAGTATTGCAAGCCGTTTCTGACCAGTTCTTTACGATTGAATATCCGGACCCGATGACAGGGTCTAATAGGTCAATGACAGCCTATGTCGGGGATAGGGCGGTTCCGATTTACATCATAAAAGACGGTAAGCCTATGTGGGACAGCGTAACTTTGTCGATAGTAGAGAGGTAGAAAAATGTACAAATCAGCATCATCGAAATTCAATACTCTTGCTTTCGGCACATCGCGAGAAGTCAAGGCAAAGGTTACGGTCAACGGCAAGACCTACCAAGACGAAATCGTGTCGTTCAAATTCTCAGAGGCTATTACGAGCGGTCAGACAATCGGCATAGGAGAAACCTGTGCGAATTCACTCACACTAAAACTGCTGTTCAATTCAGAAATGAGCCTTGCGGGTGCAAATATTCTGCCCTATATCTCGTATGACGGGCAAGAGTGGTGTCCTCTCGGCTCTTTCTTTGTATCCACAGTTGAGACATCGGATAACTACAAAACCGTTGAGGTTACGGCATACGACCAGATGGCATACTTGAACGAATCATATGCAGGAACGGGAACGACCTGCTTTGAGGTGATAACCTACCTCGCACAGAAATACTCGTTCAGCGTTGCAGATACGGAGTATCCTACCGAGGCTGTAATTACCTCTATGGAGTGCACTTGTAGAGAAATGATAGGCTATGTCGCAGGGCTGATGGGTAAAAACGCAAGGTTTAACCGTGACGGAAAACTTGAATTTAACTGGTTCTATCAGCTAGACGCAGTTTATGGCGATGTCAATATGGACGACGAAATAAACAGCGAGGACATTCAATACACGAATGAAAACTTGCTCGGCTCTGCGTCCAAGACAGAAGCAGAAGCAATCCTAGGCAGAATGATTGTCGGAAAGGCATTCATCGGGGCGCAGATCCTCGACGAAACGAGAAGCACAATCGCCGATGTTAATGACGATGGAATCATTAACAATTTGGACATTGCAGAAATTCAGGCGTACATCAACGGACAGCCTTACAATCCTACCAAAGTCGGAACGGTGGCAAAGCATCTCCAACGCATAACCGACAACGAGATATATATGGACGGCTTGTCGCAAAAGTCAAGCTATACAATATCTTGCCTGATAAGCGGTACTGACGATAATGTCATTACTTCTGGTTCGGGGCGGTCAATCACCTTTGGCAATCCGTTCATCACGCAAGAAATCCTTGACCGGATAAAGAGCGAAATCCTGCCGTTCACATACTTTGCGGGAAGCGTGAAATACCGGGGTAATCCCGTGTACGAATGTGGCGATATCGTGAGAGTGCTTGAACTGGATATCCCTATTATGAACCAAGAATTCGAGTTTGACGGTGGGCTTTCAGCGACAATCACAAGCTATGGGCTGTCTGACGAGGAGATAAAACTCGGCGAAGTACCGAACGCAACGAAGAACCTTGAACGGAAAATAACTGCCGTTCAGAATACGCTTCAAGGCATCAACAACTCGCTCCTTTCGGGAGATACAGGTTATATGATACTTGACGAAACCGAGATTGACGGAGTTAAACGCCTGTCAGGCTTTAAGTTGATGAACACACCGACAGTTACAGGCGTGACTAAAGGCTGGCTTGCCGACTTAAACGGTATCGGGTGGAGTTCAGACGGGTTCAAGACCATCTCAAAACTCGGTCTTGATATGGCAAACGGCAAAATCTACGCAGACGAAATCGCCGCAGGGTCAGTTATAACCAACTCGTTCAAAATAGGCGATTCTGACACTGACTACGCAATGTCATTCGACGGTGACACAGGGGAAATCACTTTCGGCTCTAAGGTCAAAATGAGCTGGGCAAGCATTGAGGACCAACCGGATATCCCGACAAATGTGTCAGACCTCGAAAATGACAGCGGATTCATAAACTCGACTACTGCCACGATGATAACGAACAATGCTATCTCCACGGCGACGATACTAGCGAGTCAGGTGACGGCTGGCAGCTTCACAATGACAGGCGGAACGATCAATATTAACACAGGGAGCAAGGGCGTAAGCAAAATTAAGCTTAACTACAATTATAAGGGCGAAACTAGCTACATGGAACTTTCGGACCAAGGAATGACAACGGAGTGGACGGACGGCACGCTTGTGGCTGGCGCACATGTGTCTCAAGATTCGATCGGCGTTAAAGGTCCTTACACTAGCAATTACTCATACATGACTGGAACAACAATCGTAGAAAACGGAACGGCGCTATCTAACAAATATGCCTCAAAAAGCGACCTATCCGGTTACGCATATAAGAGCCACACTCACAGCGGCAACGATATTAGCGGAGGCTACCCGTCCGTTGCCTCGGTTTATTTGACTAGCCCCGGAACTGCCTCGGCTGTTGCGGTATACAGAAGCACTAACAGCGGCATTCTTGGCATACCGTCTTCGTCCCGGAGATATAAAAACTCCATTACAGATGTCATTGATGAAGTTTTAAGACCTGAGCGTCTTTACGATTTACCTATACGACAATACAAATGGAACGAGGGGCAATTCGATGATGAGGAAGATTATGACTATAGCACAATCAACATAGGTTTTATCGCCGAAGAAGTCGCCGAAATTTATCCGTTTGCCGCAGTCGTTATGAACGGGGAAATCGAAACGTGGGAAGCAAGAAATCTATTGCCACCAATGCTCGCCCTGATTCAGGAACAACACAAAGATATTGAAGAATTAAAGAAGAAAGTAGAGGCGTTATCGTGAAAAAAGAAACCATTATCAACATAATTAACACATTGGCAAGCGTAAAGGTTGAGGTGAGCGAAGCGCCAAAGATTATAGGCGCAATAAACCTCCTGCAACAGGAGCTTGCCGGAAAGGGGGAAGATGATGTATAGCTGGACAGACGGCGAACTGGTAACAGCGGCAAAGCTGAACGATTACAGCGAGGGAATGGAAGAACTGAAAACCGCAGCCGAATCCGCTAAGACCGCTGCCGTTACGGCGCAGGGGAAAGCTGAAAGCGCACAGTCAGCTGCCGAATCCGCCAAGTCTGCCGCAGAGACAGCGAAGACCGCAGCGCAAAGCGCACAGTCTGCCGCATCGGGGAGCGCAACAGCGGCGGCAAGTTCGGCGACCACCGCACAATCGGCAAAGACCGCAGCGGAGAGTGCCAAAACAGCCGCAGAAACGGCGAAAACAGGCGCACAATCGGCTAAGACTGCCGCAGAAACAGCGCAAGGCAAAGCCGAAGCTGCTAACACCTCGGCACAGTCGGCAAAGACCGCAGCAGAAACCGCACAAGGAAAAGCCGCAACATCGGAAACGAATGCGGCAGCTTCGGAAGCTTCGGCGGCTACAGACGCACAACGAGCTGAGGACGCAGTGGCGCACAATCCTACAATCCAAAACGGCATATGGTATGTGTGGAATCCTGACACCGGAGCGTATGTTTCAACCGAGGTTCCGGCAACGGGAGAGTTGACAGCAACAGTTGACTATCAGGCAAGCACATCGCAGACCACGCCGCCAACAGGCGAGTGGGTAAGCACGCCGCCGACAGTGGCACAAGGAAGTTACCTGTGGACACGAACATCGTTCTCGGACGGTTCTATTGCCTACAGTGTGGCGAGGCAGGGCAGAGATGGCGAAGGTGCTGTAATCTCCGTAAACGGCAAAAGCGGCGAAGTTACGCTGACATTAGACGACATTTCGGGCGGTTTGGACGGAGGTGATTTCTGATGTTTAAGATAACGAATAACACAATAAAAATCACCCGTGGCGACTCCGGAGAGATTGACCTCACAATCTATGACACCGACGGCAGAGAGTATGAATTGAAAGACGGCGACGAGGTTCTGTTCACAGTCAAAGAAACTGTGCATTCACCGAATCCGCTGATTCAAAAAAGCGGCACACAGATTTCGATACTTCCAGAAGACACGCAAAATCTGTCATACAAAAAGTATGTATACGATGTTCAGCTCACCACCGCCGCCGGAAATGTTGACACTATCATACCGCCTTCGACATTTGAAGTATTAAGCGAGGTGACATTCTAATGACACTTAACGGAACAAAAAGCGGAAATGGCAGTCTGCAAGGCGTATTGAGCGTTCCGACGGCAGCGAGAACAATGAACTACGAAAGCCTCGCAAATCTGCCGAAACTGAACGATGTTGAAATCAAAGGGAATAAGTCTTTTGACGATTTCGGAATGTCCGAAGCAAGCAACATCGAAATTGACGAATTGTTTAATCAAATTTTCTAAATTTTCTAAAAGAGCAAAGGAGACAAAATCATGGCTACAAAGTATGTATCCCTCGACAAGTTATCACATTTTTTATTGAAGCTGAAAGAGCAGTTCGTAATCGACAAAGACTATGTTCATACCGACTCCAACTACACGGCAGCCGAAAAAACTAAACTCTCTGGAATCGAAGCCGGAGCAAACAAAACCACCGTCGACTCAGCGCTGAGCGAAACAAGCACGAACCCTGTGCAAAACAAGGCTATAAACACAGCACTGGGAAACAAAGTAGATAAAGTATCAGGCAAGGGTCTGTCTACTAACGACTATGACGCTACAGCAAAAGGCAAAGTTGACAATCTGCCTGACAACACTACCACGGCACTCGAAGGCAAAGTTGACAAGGTATCAGGCAAAGGGCTGTCCACAGAAGACTATACTTCCGCAGATAAAGCAAAGTTAGCAAAAATCGAGGAAAACGCAAACAACTACTCACTTCCGACAGCGTCCGGAACGGTTCTCGGCGGCGTTAAAATTGGCGCAAACATCACGGTGGCGGCTGACGGCACAATCAGCGTAACCGCCCTCGAATGGACAAACATCAACGGCAGACCGACAAAACTCGGAGACTTCACCAACGATCAAGGCTTCATCACCAAAGCTGTGAGCGACCTGACTAATTACTACACCAAGACTACAACCTACACCAAGGACGAAGTCAATGACCTCATTGGGGCAATCAAGACAATTCAGTTCCAAGTTGTAGATAGCCTTCCGACAACAGGCCAGTCCAACATCATCTACCTCGTAGCGAACGGCGGAACAGAGCCTTCCGCTTACGATGAATACGCTTGGATTGCTTCCACATCGAAATTTGAAAAAATCGGTTCAACCGACATCGACCTTAGCGGATATTGGAGTAAAACAGACCTTGTGGAATGCTCAAATGACGAAATCGACGGACTCTTTACTGCATAAGGAGGTAAGAGATGAACTTTGTTAGTACGGATAAGCTGTCAAGGTTCTTGGATAAACTGGGGGGCAAATTTGCCCCCCTTTCTCGTAAAATAAACGGAAAAGAATTGTCTTCTGACATCACCCTGACAGCTTCTGATGTTGGGGCACTTCCGAGCAGTACGACAATTCCGTCCAAGACAAGTCAGCTTACGAATGATAGTGGATTCCTCACGGAAATAGGGGACATTGATGGAGGTGATTTTTAGATGGCTTATAGAAAACTACAATTACGGCGGGGGACAAAGGCAAATCTGCCTACCCTCGCCTCTGGCGAACTCGGATTCTGCACAGACAGCAAAGAACTGTATGTAGGTGACGGGTCAGAGAACACCTTGGTGGGCGGTGGGATAACCTTAGCCGGCACTCTCGCCACTGGTTCTACAAGCCTTACGCTTTCCAATTCGCTTATAACGGCAGATTCCACGGTTGATGTTTACACAAGCACTTGGGGCGTAAACCCTGCAAGCGTTGTGGTGTCTGCGGGGAAGGTGGTGCTGACCTTTGAGGCTCAATCGGCGGCGCTGAATGTGAAAGTAGAGGTGAGGTCATAATGGCATACTATAGATGTGGTGCGGGTAAGCCCGAAGAAGAGAAGACCGTAACGGCGGAAACATCTGCTATAGAAGTAACACCCACATCGGGAAAGACAATAAAAAAGGTAACGGTCAACCCGACACCGTCAGAAACAAAAACCGTAACGGCAGGGACAAGTGCAAGCACGGTAACCCCCACAAGCGGAAAGTACTTATCGAAGGTAACGGTCAACCCGACACCGAGTCAATCTAAGACCGTAACGCCAACGACATCAAAGCAGACCGTAACCCCTGACAGCGGGAAGTTACTCTCAAGCGTAACAGTAAACGCCCTTTTGATACCGACCGGAATCGCAGTAACAACCGCACCAACCAAAACAAGTTATAAGGCGGGCGAAACCATTGACCTGTCAGGAATGGTAGTCAAGGTTACATACTCAGACGGCACGACGGCAGACATCACAAGCGCGTGCACTTTCTCCCCGTCAGCAGGGACAACAGTTTACGAGTCCACAAATAAGCTTACGGTTAATTGGGTGTGGAATAACATTACCTACACGACCACGCAGGCTATCACGGTAACGAGGGTTTTAAGTTCGATTGCCATAACAACGCAGCCGACCAAACGGAGCTACTATAAAGGCGACACCCTGAACCTTTCGGGCATGGTAGTAACGGCGACATATAATTCGGGCGCAACTGCTACGATTACAAGCTACACGGCGAGCCCAGCAAACGGCAGCGCACTAAGTTCCTACGGCACTATTACGGTAACGATAACATACACGGAAAACGGCGTGACCAAGACTGCGACTACAACAGTAACCGTATCAGTTAAAACCGTAACTTGGGCGGGTGGAACAGACGCTGAAATTGTAAACATGGTAGCCGCAGCAGACGCAGGAGTTATAACCCTCTCCGATTACTGGGCTGTGGGGCAGGAGCGAACTGTATCTTTACCCGCGATGGCAGCTACGAATGTCGGTGAAACTCACGCCGCACAAACCGTTACACTCGTGCTTCTTAATGCGGGCGGCAAAACTTTGACAAGCGGCAAGACTTGTAGCTTCATTGTAGGTCTGAAAGATTGCCTGAAGGAAACTGGCTACATGAATAGCTCTAATACAAATGACGGTTCGTGGGAAAGCTCTGCACGAAGAAAGTGGTGCAATAACGAGTTTAAGACCGCAATGTTATCAACTGGTATTGGCGCAATCTTCAAACAGCACTACAATATCACAGCCGCATCATATAACGGTTCAACTAATAAGTCAAGCACGGACTGGTTCGCTCTTGCGGCAGCGAAAGAAATTTTCGGCGGCTCTGCAAGCTCGGCAGGAAGCGCCACCTCATACTCGAACCTGACGGAGTTTAATGCGCTTTCGCAGTTCAGCTATTACGCGGATTCAAGCCACAGAATTAAAGAGGTAAACAGCTCAGCCTACTACTGGTGGGAGCGTTCTCCTTACTACAACTCCTCGACTGGCTTCTGCTTTGTGATTAGTGATGGCTCAGTGGGCGGCAACTATGCGAGCAGTACTTTTGGGTTGGCTCCGTTCGGCTGTATCTAAAATCGGGTAATCGGGCGGGTTTATCCCGCCCGTGAGAAAAAATATTAAGGAAAGGAGATACCCAATGTCCGTTCCTAAGAATAAGCGGGAATTATCACACATACAGTTTCTTTATGAAATCTATCAATTCAATATCCGGCTTGGCGAAATCTGCGAAAACAGCCCGAAAAAATACAGGGCAAACTACGCAGACCACATTATCAAAACAGGACTTAAAGCGCTTCAACTGGCACAATACGGGAACAGTATATACCTCTCGAAGACAACGACCGAAGAAGCGTTTAACGAAAGAGAAATGTGCTTTAAGAAAGCCGAGAGCCTCATAGACAACATCGCAACGACCGCTCAGATTTTCCTTGAATTCACAAGAAAAAGCGGTGTTTCAAATGAGAAAATATTAAAACGCCAAGAGTACATCGGTACAAAAGCGAACGAGATTATTTCGCTCTTGCAAGGTGTACAAAAATCGGATAGAGAAAGATTCAAGAAATATAAGCAATAACCGCATGAGGAAGCAAGCTGAAAACTCAGCCAACAACTGGTGGGAGCGTTCTCCTAACTACAACAACTCGAATAACTTCTGCAATGTGAATAGTGATGGCTCAGCGAACAACAACAATGCGAGCAATACTAATGGGTTGGCTCCGTTCGGATATATCATAGATACCAGAAAAGTAGCCTCGGCGAAATTAGCGGATTTTGATACAGGAGCTTGCCGTCCTCGCCCGAAAGGGCAAATGTGTATAGTGCCCCGTTCTACGAGATAGGTAGCGGAGTTGGGCTATACGACATGGGCGATTACGAAAAGATAAGCGATTTCGGGAACCTCTTAAAAGCTGCGAATGCTTGCGGGAGCGGCGTGAGATGGAAAGCCTCGGTGCAGGCTTTTGAGATTACTAAGTTAAGGCAAGTTGCCAAGCTAAAGAAGGAACTTGAAGGCGGAACATATAGAAGCAAGGGTTTCCACGAGTTCACCATTAACGAACGCGGGAAGACAAGGAGGATTCAGTCCGTACACATCTCAGAAAGGTGCGTGCAGAAAAGCCTTTGCAACAATGTGATGAAGCCTGTAATAGTCCCGAAACTTGTTTATGATAATTCTGCAAGTCTAAAAGGTAAAGGCACAGAGTTTGCGCTTAACAGGCTAAAATGCCACCTCGAAAGGCATTACCGGAAACACGGACGAAAAGGCGGCATACTTACAATAGACTTTAAGAACTATTTCGGAAGTATCGACCATGACAAATTGTTAAGGCTACTTGGTGAAACATTCCCGGACAAGAAGGTATATGACTTCCTTTCGCAATTCGTTACAGCATTCGATGAAGGGCTCGGACTTGGAAGTGAAATCTCGCAAATATCGGCAATATATTTTCCGAACGCGATAGACCATATGATTAAAGAAAAACTCCACATCAGAGGTTACGGGCGGTATATGGACGACAGCTATTTGATACATGAGGATATAGACCACCTGAGATATTGCCTTAATGAGATTGAAAAGGCTTGCGAGAAACAGGGCATAACGATAAACCGTAAACGGACGATGATAACCCCGTTAACAAAAGGATTCACATTCCTAAAGAAACGGATCTACTTAGAGCCAAACGGCAGGGTATCAATTCGGCTTTCGCGGAAGAACATCACAGCCCGCAGGCGAAAGCTAAGACATCAAAGAGAAAGCCTTGATAATGGCAAAATAACAATGACTACCGTCGCGCAGTCATATCAAAGCTGGCGAGGCTACGCCCTCAAATACGACAGTTACAACACAGTAAAAAACATGGACAAGTTATATCATGAATTATTCGGCGTTAAGCCGGGAGAGGAGAAACTATGGACGCAGAAGTAGTAAAGGCATTTAAAGCAGTGCAGGAGCAAATCAACGAACTTTATTCAAGGCAGGAAGAGTATTTACTCAGCAAGCATGAAGAAAACAGCGACGCTATTGACGACCTCACAATCGCGATGTTGGAAAAGGAGGCGGCAGATGTATAACAGACTAAAACGGCTATACGAAGCGGGCAGACTGACCCAAGAGCAAATCCGTAATGCGGTAGACCTCGGGTGGATAACAACCGAAGAGTACATGGAAATCATAGGTTAAAAGCCCGAACCGGGGCTATCGGCTAATGATTGCGTACGCAAGTTCGTCATGTCGTCCCGTGGGCTTTAACAATAAGACGAAACACAGCTTCAAAAGCTGACAAAAATTTTCAAACGGAGAATAAAAATGGCAACTAACAAAAGGGGGTGTGTCACCAATGGCAACAGTTAAAGTAACAGGATTGACGGAACATTTCAGCCTATCTGATTATACAAAAGACCAGACCGGCACAATTCCACTATCCGCAGAAGCAATCCTTCAAGCCACAATGTTAGAGGAGTTCAGACGGTGGCTAGGCAGACCGATGGACGTTCATGCTTGGTACAGAACAGCGGCGTACAATAAGAGCGCCGGCGGGATTAGTACCTCGTCCCACCTTAAAGGTACAGCCACAGACTGGTCTACCAACATCACAATCGGCGAGGACAAATTCGTGAAGTATGCGAAGAAGTGGAAGGAGATCTGCGAATCCCACGGCGTAGTGGGTGAAGCGGGTCTGTACACTTGGGGCGTACACTTCGGGTCCAGTATCACCTACTCGAAGAAGTTCTATAATTGGGACAGCCGTTCCGGACAGCAGAAAAACAACGCATTCAAAATTTAAGGAGCAACCAATGGATTCAACATTATTTTTAGGCTTATTCGCCGCAGTATTCGCAAGCAGCGGATTTTGGCAATTTTTACAAACGAGGATTCAAAGAAAACAGCCACTCGAAAAGGCAGTGTTAGCAATACTGCACGACAGACTTATGCACTTGCTCGTTTGTTACCTCGAAGCGGGCGAAATTGAAACGGACGAACTGGAAAACCTGACGAAGCTGTACGAGGCGTATATCGCACTCGGGGGTAACGGAACAATCAAACATCTACACGACCGCTTCAAGGCAATGGTAAAGGTGAAGTCATGAAAAAGAGAACAAAATTCGTAATAGCGGCGATGGTAAACATCACTTGGTACACCATTGCGGTACTGCTTATCAACTACCAAGGAAAAGAGGTTCAGCCAGAGTTAACAGTGGCATTTTTCGCCGCATGGACAGCGGAATTAGCACTTCTGGCAGGTCTGAAAGTAAAGGGAAAGGATAGAAACAATGACGACAATTAAAGAAGCCTTAGTCAACCTTTTAAAGGTCAAGTCGATCGTAACTGTACTTACAACTCTGACATTTGTGTACTTAGCGGTCACACATCAGATAGCGCAGGACTTCATGGTGGTGTACTCTGTAATCATTGCTTTTTATTTCGGCACACAGACACAGAAAGACACCAAGGAAGAAGAGGACAAAAAGGAGTAGGGTGAGTGCAATGCTAATATACAGCTTTACGCGCCCTGAACTGGAATATCTCCGAACCAACTGCAATTTCGTTAACTACGAGTTGCCACTATTCGAGATGAGAAGCAAGGGCATGACGCTAGAAGAGATAGCGGAAAGTTTGCATATTTCCATTGACACAGCTAGGAAGACCTCACAAAAAGTGAATAGAAAGATTGGCAGACTGTTGTAAAAAAAACAGGCATATGCTAAGAAACCGTTTAGACCGTCCGTTGTGGCGGTCTTTTCGCATTTTTTGGGCATTTTTCGTCCATTGAGATATCCTGTAGCTTCCCTTATGATTGAAGTATAAGGAGGTGTAAAAATGAACTCTATTCCACTGGCGAGAATCGCGCCGACAATCAGACAGTTAAAGCAAATCTATAACACTTCGCAGAATCCTATGGCGGCACTGGCTCAAATGCAGGACCCGAGGCTGAAAGAGGTAATGGATATGGTAAGGGGGAAAAATCCAGAAGAAGTGTTTTACTCAAAGTGCAAGGAGATGGGGGTAAACCCGAACGAAATCCTTGGTATGCTCAGGTAAGTTGCGCAGCTTAACATAAAATCTAAAGAGGGGGTATTTACAATGGAAAACTATTCATTGGCAGACATTGCGGCTATTGACCGCAACAACAGCGGCTTTGGCGCAGGGGGCGCAGGGCTTTATGTTTTCGCACTTCTTATCTTGCTGTTCCTCGGGGGCGGAGGCTTCGGATTTGGCGGTAATGACAGAGCAGCAACCACAGCAGATGTGCAGAGAGCAACAGACTTTGCAGCACTCGAACGGCAGAACAATGAGAGCGTAGCGGCTACAAGGCAGTCGGCTTACGATGTAATGACCGGAGTAAAAGATGGCAATTACAACATCTTAGGGGAACTCCGTGACTTACAAGCGGCAACGGCTTCGGGCTTTGCCCGGCAGCAGGAGTGTTGCTGCGAAACGCTTAGAGCAATCGACGGCGTAAATTACAACAATGCACTCAATACGGCTTCTATCAATGCAAACACCACGGCTCAGACGCAGAAGATTCTGGACGCTTTCACCACGAACCGCATGGCAGAAATGCAGAACCAAATCAATCAGTTACAGCTTCAGGCGGCATTGTGCGGCATACCGAGAACCAGTCCTTTCGGCTACTACATGGCACAGATTCCGTACTCCTGCCCTAGCACCACAACCGCGTCCTAAGAGGGTGATATCATGTATATGGGGCTAATTAAACTCATATCGGAGAAGCAGAATCCCGACTGGGAGTGCGTGCATACCACGATAGGTACGGCAATGGAACGGCTGAAGGCACTAGACCCTGACTGCTACACTGCGGCGATGGATAAGCTAGGTAAGATGGCTTATTGCATATCCGAGGACAAGGCAAGGGAAATCGTGCGTTCTATGCGTCCGTATGGCGAGAAGTGGTCAATGGATGCCGTAACCGATTTTGCACGGTCTAAGGGCATTTTAGACGGCTTTACAGACTGGTATCTGGTCATGAATATGGCGTACAATGATTATCACGGCACAGGGGCTATGGTAGGGCTGCCGGAAGACACGGAATTCTATTATAGTATTGCTCGTGAGTTCATCACAGACGAGGACGGGAAAAAGTTTAAGGTTGAAAAATATTTTCTATCTTGACACGAAGTACCGTTTTGGCTACGATTAAGATGTAACTCGTACTAGATTTTCAATTTTTCCTTTCGTGAGAAACCTTTCCGAAAAAAGACTGCTTCGGCGGTCTTTTTTCATGCTGTGACACACCAAAAAGTGTCACACCTAGTGTCACACCAAATGGCACCAAATAGCACCATTTTAGCAGTTTTTCTGACATGAATTGTAAAAAATCGGGGTAATAAAAAACCCCGAAACTGTTGAAATTTCAGGGCTTTCAGCTTGGTGCGCCATGAGGGACTCGAACCCCCAACCTTCGCATTCGTAGTGCTAGGAAGAATGCAGTATTTTCAATGGTTTTAGGGTCGTGTGCCACACCCCCTGTCACGGGAAAATCGCCAAAAAATTTTCGCACTTTTTTCGCACTTTTTGGTGTTAAGCGAACATCTTTTTTGCGGCTTCGATTACATCACTGTTGTCGGCGTGGGTATATATGTTTGCCGTGAGTCGGATATCAGAATGCCCCATCAAATATTGAGCGATTCTGATGTCAACTTTTTTCCTGCAAAGATTCGTGCAGTAGGTATGCCGCAGGCAGTAGGGTACAAAATCCTCTGCAAGCGGATACGGTGGCATTAACTGATTACGATACATCTCACAGCCCATAGCAATGTTCATTTCTCGGCGAAGCGAGTTAAAGGCTCGTTGCAGACTTTTCTCGTCGTGCTTTTTGCCCGCTTCGTTCGGGGCGATATATGCGCTTTTAGGCGTGTTTTTTATCTCGTCATATAAATTATCAGGTATAGGCACATTTCGTTCCGCATTCGCCGTTTTGGTGCCTCTGACATGGAGTACATTGTATTCCTTGCCGTCCTCATTTATTACTTGAATATCGAACCCTTTAGCCTCCCTTGCTTCGGACGGTCTAAGCCCGCAATAATACATCAATTCAAATGCTCTAAAACGTTCTGTGCCGCATACTGACAGGAATACTTCTTCTTCCTCCTTGGTGAGTGAGCGTCGCTTTTCTGCGTTGCCACTTATCTTGCGAAGCGCTTCCGTCGGATCCTCCGCAATCAACTTGTTTTGCTTTGCGGTTTTGAACAAGAAGCGGAGCATTTGATAGACTTGGTTAATCTGGTACTGCGATTTCCCCGTCTGCTCTGCAAGGACGGACTGGACATCAATCGGCTTGATGTTCTTTAGCGGCTTGTTTCCGATATATTGAAGTATGCAATGCCGCATTCGTGAGATATACTTCTGGTGGGTGATTTCACTCTGCCCGGTCTTGTATGTCTCGACGCACTTATCCGCCCAATCGCTGAGTTTCATATTTCCAGACACAACGATACGCCCTTCTTCCAAGTCCCTTATTTTATTTGCCATCTTCATAATGGCTTCTTTTTCAGTCTTGCCTCTGACGGTGTAACGCTTTCCCTCAAAGGTGAATGTCTTTCTTATGTACTCCATAACTTCCTCTTAACGACGGTATTCTCTACCAACATACAGAGCAAGCTGTATATCCCGAAGAAACGGCGCTTGACTTGCTAATTGCAATACAACTTTGGCGGAGATACTGACAACCGTAAAGGTAGATTGCACCGCTAGTGTGCGAAATGGAATCGATAACAGGTCTGTTCAGCTTTGTCGTCGCAAACGCCGGCAGGGCAGAAGTGGCTACCATAATAGCCGAAACGAGCAACGATACAATTTTCTTTTTCATTTTTTCTCCCTCTCAATCAGAACAATAGCTTCATCATCATATAAAACTCCTATCGTCTTGCTCTTAAAAGTCATCAAGTAGTATGTGATTTCGTCCGATACAGGAATCTTATCAACCTTTTCAGCGTTACATACGGAAATGAAATGCTTCACGATTTCGCCAACGGCTTGACCGTCGCAGGCTTTTCGTACAGTTTGCACGCTGAAAACATACTTGGTTGCTTGCCGTGTGCATTCTACGCTGTCCGGCTGAACATTCGTAACCGTCGTAAAGAAGCACTGGCAAGGCTCGTTTGCTGATGGTGTGCTTGCGTTTGCTACATTAGTACCTAAACAAATTGCTACAAGCGCCACGAAGACTGCAAGCGATACAAGTTTCTTCATAATGAAACCTCCTATTTAATTAAATATTTATTGGTAACATCTAAGATGTTTTCCAAACCGTTTATAAGTAGCTGTTTAGCTACTGCGTCAAGTTCTTCTCCGTTAAACTTCAAATCGTTTGACACTTTAAGCGAAAGAATGATACCGTCAAGTGTTTTTTTAACATCTGTAACATTGCCGGAATGACCGTATAAGATGTAAGATGGGGAAACGCCGAAGTAGTCGGAAAGCTTTGATAAAACCGACGTGCTTGGAGTAAAAGTCCGCCACTTGCAAGCGTTTCCCCGTGCAATTCCTAAATCTTCTTCGAGCTTCTTAATTGTAATTTTTCTGCTTTTGCATAACTCTTTTACCCTATCGTAAGTATCCATGTTTGCCCCCTAAAAAAAGCGTAATAAAATTATGCGAAAATAGTTGACAAGCGTAATAAATTGTGCTAATATCAAGAAAAGCGTAATTATATTACGATTGACTTCGCAAGTTTTATTGTTTGGTGTGGTTACCTAAAATAATAGAACGAATTGCGTAAATTGTCAATATGAATTTCGTAATATGTTACGAAAATATGCAAAAGCACAACATTCTATAAGAAAGGAGAACAGATGATTTACGACAACATCAAGCACTACGCCAAAAAAAGAGGGCTTTCCATTATGGAAGTGGAGCGTCAAGCAGGCTTAGCGAGAGGGCATACAAGCAAATGGGAAGTAAAAAACGAACCTACTATTGCAAGCCTACAAAAGGTAGCAGATGTCCTAGGCGTATCAATCGGGACGCTGCTCAAAGAAAGGAAAGAGTAAGCCAAACAACAAAATATCCCCTTATTCGGGAGCCTGCCAAAATGTACCTCAAATTATTAAGAACTGTTTAGTAACATGTAATCACCTCTGCGGGCTTCCGATTAAGGGGATATGGAAAGGAAAACAAATGCAAAGAAAGGAACTGACCGAAGATATGTCAAGATTCGTCAGGGACGAGATGAACCACAAGAAAGAAGTGGTTTTCGGAATGCCAAAGTTTATCAGGCGTACCGAACTGGCAAAGTTTATGGGGGAAAAAGACCCGCACAGCATTGACAGCATACTCGCAGGACTGGCACGGACAGAAACTAAGAAATACTACATCCCCGATGTAGTGACAAATATTCTGATAAGGAGTGAATGGAAATGAACAAGGAACTACAGAGATTCGCCAAGGCAATCAAGGGGATCGAAGTGGGTTTCAAGACAATCTACTTTGACCCGTTCAATCCGACGAATACGCAGGCATTCATTGAGACGGAAGCGTTCAACGACTGGTTCGATGAGTACGAAATAGAACCGCACGGCGCAGGGCATTATTACACGAAATACGCATACTACGACAAGATTAAATTCTACGCACTGTATGAATGGAAAGACCTCAGCGAGGAAGACAAGCAGAGATTAAGGGAGCAGGCTTATGAAGCGATTGAAAAGATATAGACTGACAGGCGGCGGAGTCCTTGGATTGCTTGTCCGTTACAAAAGACCTCTGGTGTGTATCGCAACAGCGGCATTCATCTTAGCGGCGTACAGCCTAGCTTGTGCCGATGATATTCAGACCCGACAAATGCAAGCAGGAAACACACTCGAAACGCACGAAGAACGCACGGAAACACACGCACAAGGGGGAGTTAAAGTAGAGTTAGCGGGAGTTAAAGGCGAGTTAGAGGGAGTTAAAAACGAGTTAGAGGAAGCCAAAGACGAGTGGGAAGCCATCGGGGATTTCAGAATAACAGCCTATTGCGGCGGGGAATGCTGCTGCGGGGCGTGGGCTGATGAGAACTGTACTACCGCAAGCGGAGCGAAAGCCGTTGAGGGCGTAACCGTTGCAGCTGATACAAGCGTTTTGCCTTTCGGAACAATATTAAGAATAGACGGCAAGGAATATACCGTGCAGGACACGGGCGGAGCAGTCAAAGGCAACAGACTGGATATGTATTTCGAGAACCACGAAGACGCATTGAAGTGGGGAGTAAAGACAAAGGAAGTCGAGGTTAAAAATGAGTGATATAAAAAAAGCCCCCGAAGGGGCAAGCATTAACACCAAAGATTATACACCCGAAAGCCTAGACTGTCAAATCGAAACCCTGATAAGAAATGCCACGCCGAACAGACCTATAACAAGGCGAGAGTTAGCAAGGCGGGTGCAAGCAGAGGACAGGGCAGTCAGACAGGCAATCGAAAGGCTGCGGCATTCGGGGCACAGGATAGTCGCAAGCAGTAAAGGCGGCTACTACTACGCAGAGAACGAAGCGCAGTACAAGGCGTTCAGGGCAAGCATTATATCGAGAATAGTAAAAGAGAGCGCAATGCTGAAAGCTATGGACAGCATAGCCGAGGGGCAGGTGAGTATGTAATGACACCAGACCCATACTATGACGCAGATTGCCACTATGAAGAACTAGAAAATATGTACAACAACAGACCCTGCTGTACAGAGTGCGGGGAACACATTAGAGAAGACTACGCTTACCGTATCGGGGACAAGCTGATCTGCGAAGGCTGCTTGTCGGGATACAAAGAAGCAATGGATATTTACGATTGAGAAAGGAAAAGGGAAATGAAAAGCAAAGAATTTAAGCTTACGGTTACAGGCAAAGAAAACGAAAATTCGTCGGATGTTTCGGTGAATTTCGACGGTACGATAGCACAACTTATGGACGCATTAAGTGTAGTCCTTAAAATGTCCGAGCAAAAGGTTACAGGACATTTCGGGGAGAAATCGGTCTTGGCATTCAGAACTGCCGTTGCGGAGTATATGTGCAGGGGACATAAAAGTGATGAGCTTCTGAGGGATATCGTCCTGATTAAAGCAGCTGAGAACATGATAGGGGAATTTAAGGAGGCAGAATAATGGAAAAAGCAAATCTTATTACAAAACTTCTGATGATACAGGCAGAGTTGAAAGCCCCGAAAGGGCAGTATAACAGCTTCGGCAAATATAACTATCGCAGTGCAGAGGACATTCTGGAGTCCGTTAAACCGCATTGCGTAAAATGGGGCGTGGCGCTCACACTCAAAGACGAGATTGTGCTTATAGGCGACAGGTACTATGTCCAAGCCACAGCAACCTTGGCAGACTGCGAGAGTGAGGCTCAGTATATCGTAACAGCGCTTGCAAGAGAGGCGGAAACCAAGTCTGGAATGGACGCTTCGCAGATTACGGGTACAGCTTCCTCTTACGCCCGCAAGTACGCCTTGAACGGTCTATTCTGTATAGACGACACCAAGGACGCTGATACGGACGAATACACCGCCAAGACACAAGGGAAAGCCCCGGCGAAAAAGGCAGAAGCCTCGACTAAAACCGTGAATAAAAATAGACCAAATCGGGATTTAGTGTATAAATATGCAAAAGAACACGGTATGTCAGTCAACGAAATTGCCAAAGACTACGGACTGAACGGAAACACTTCCGAAGAGCGGTTCGCAGAGGTTCTGAAGGACTTGGAGGGAAAGTAAATGCAAGATGTAACAAAAGACAGAGATAAATTTATAGGCGGCAGCGATATTGCCGCCGTCCTGAATATATCAAAATTCAAAACGAGATGGCAACTACTACAGGAGAAGGCAGGGATTGCGGAATCCGACTTCAAGGGTAATGCCTATACCGAATACGGAAACATCTTAGAGCCGCAAATAAGAGAGTACATCAATCAGCTGTGGGCTACAGACTTTGTTGAAGGCAAGATTATCAACGGATATATGCGGTATCACGCCGATGGTGTGGACTACGACAAGGGAATGGTTTTAGAAATTAAAACCACCTCGACAATCCACGAAAAGGTTGACGATTACAACTACTACCTGTGCCAGCTACTTACCGGAATGGAGATGTTCGGCTACACCGATGGAATCCTTGCGGTTTATGAAAGACCGGAGGATTTCAATGTGGAATTTGACGCAGAACGGCTGACAGTATTCCATATCCAAAAGAAAGACTACGAGGCATATATCGAATACATCAAGGAGGAAGTAGAACGCTTCCGGGCGGACTGGTTAAGGCTCTTAGATAACCCGTTGCTGTCCGAGGAAGAACTGCAACCCACCGAGTTAGTGGAAGTCGCAGACAAGGTGCTTGCTCTTGAAGCACAGATTGAGATTTACAAGCAGATTGAAGCAGCGTACAAAGCCGCAAAAGCTGAGTTAAAGGCAGGCATGGAAAAGTACCATGTAAAGGGCTATACTACACCGCCGAGCGACAAATACCCAAAAGGAATAAAGCTTACCCTTGTGCTTGATGGCGAAGATACCATAGTCAGAGATTTAGACATTGACGGTCTAAAAAGGGACTTGCCGGAATTGTTTAGGAACGCAGAGGACGGCGGCTATATGGTGGAAAAAGTCAAGAAAGGGCGAAGCGGTTATGTACGAATAACTGCGAAAAAAGCATGAGCATGAAGCAATATACGAGGATTTCTTCAAAGGTTCGGCGTGAAGTATACGAGAGGGACAAGGAATGCTGCATACTTTGCGGCAGACCTTACCCTCTTGAAACAGCGCACTACATCAGCAGGGCGCACGGCGGCAAGGGCATTCCCGAAAACCTTGTAATGCTATGCAAGCATTGCCACATGGCATACGACGGCACAGAGCGAGAAGCATACGGAAGATGTATCAAAGACTATCTCACGGGGCAATACCCCGACTGGAACGAGGAAAGCCTTATATACGATAAATACGAGTGGGTGAAGCATGAAACTTAAAGGAAAACCAAGAGTAGACCTCTTATACGACCAAGACAATATTGTAATACCCGTTGTAAAGGGTCAAATTCGTCTTATCCACGAGTTTTTTGACAATGTAGGACAGATAGACCTAAGCAAAGATTACACGCTTAAAATCGAAATTACGAAGCGAAAACGGAGCCTTGACGCAAACGCCTACTTCTGGACTTTGTGCAAAGACCTTGCAATCAAACTTGGCATTTCGTATATGGAAGTATACCGAAACTATGTCCGAGATTACGGGGCATTTAACATTGTACCTATTGCCGAAAAAGCAGTGAACAGATGGATAGAAAACTGGGGCAAAAACGGCAGCGGGTGGATATGCGAAAGCATAGGAAAATCGAAGCTGAAAGGCTACGAAAATATCAAGTGCTACTATGGTTCTTCAGTCTACGATACGGCGGAAATGTCAAGACTGATTGACGCAATAGTAGAGGACTGTAAGGCGCAAGGAATTGAAACAAGACCGCCTGACGAAATCGAGCGAATGAAACAGCAATGGGGAGTTTAGACGAAAGGAAAAAAGAAGATGAGCAACCTAAACGGCTTTGTAAAACTCCACCGCAAAATGGTGGAGTGGGGTTGGTATTCTGACTGCGTAACCAAAGACACATTTATCCATATTTTGATGGTCGCACGGTATGAACCGGGGCAATTTATGGGCTATGAATTAAAGGCAGGACAGGCAGTGATTGGCAGAAAGAAAATGGCGGCTGAACTAGGCTTCTCCGAACAGCAGATAAGGACGGCATTGAAGAAGCTTGAAAGCACTGGCGAGATAACACTTTTTTCAACCAACAAATTTACGATTGCAACCGTTGAAAACTGGGAGTTTTACCAGTGCGACAAAAAAGATAGCGACCAACGAATAACCAACAATCAACCAACAAATAACCAACAAATAACCAACAATCAACCAACAAATAACCAACAAATAACCAACGAGCAACCAACAAATAACCAACAAGTAACCACATCTAAAGAAAGAAAGAAAGAAAGAAGGGAAGAAGGTAAGAAAGAAAGAATATATATAGGCGTTCCGCCGGAGATTGAATCCGCCTTCCGAGAATTTTCGGAAATGCGAAAGAAAATCAAGAAACCGATAACGACCGAAACAACAGTCAAGCGGATACTGAACAAGCTAGACGAACTGGCAAGCACTACCGAGGACAAAATTGCGATACTGAACCAGTCAACCGATAACTGCTGGCAAGACGTTTACGAACTAAAGCGGAAACCGCAGAAGAAAGGAGCGGGCAATCCGTATTTGGATATGCTGAACGAGCGATGAACGACACAGAAACGAAAAAGATACTCGCTGTGCTAGCCGTAGCCTACCCGACACTGGCGGACGATAAAGCCCTGCCGAGGGTGAACATCTGGACAACGCTATTCGCAGACGAACCGTACGAGTTAGTATCGGCGGCAGTCAAACAGTACATAGCAAGCGACGAAAGCGGTTTTCCACCGGCGATAGGCAAAATCAAGGCGCTGTGTGCGGGGCTGACCGAACAGGAAGTGTCCGAACCGGAAGCGGTATCGCTGATTATGAATGCGATACAAAACGGCATATACGGGTCGAAAGAAGAGTTCGAAAAGCTGCCGCCGATATGCCAGCGAATGGTGGTATCGCCCGACAGGCTTCGGGAATGGGCGCAGTTAGACGCAAACCAAGTTTACACGGTAATAGCTTCGAACCTCCGACGGGCGTATGCGGCAGACAAGAGCAGGACGCAGGAGCGGCAAGCGTTGCCGCAAGCGGAGTATTTGAAGCTGAAAGGAGCGATAGAGTGAAAAGCATTGAGAAAATAGCAAGGCACTACGGACTGGATTCACAGTCAAGGCAGACCATTGAGGAGATGGCAGAACTGACACAGGCGATAACCAAGTTTTGGAGATACGGCGGAGATAACGCACAGGTTATCCGAGGACTTCGGGGAAACATCGCAGAGGAAATTGCCGATGTGAAAATAATGCTTGAACAGCTTGAATTGCTGTTTGACATAAAGGCAGAGGTTGCCGAGAGCAGATGGCACAAGATAACAAGACAGCTTGCGAGAATTGGAAAAGAGAGAGGAGAAACGAAATGAACACAGTAACACTTACCGGAAGATTGACAAGAGACCCTGAACTGAGGTATGCGTCAGGGTCGCAGATGGCAGTATGCAGCTTCAACCTTGCCGTGGACAGGCTGGCCAAGAAGGGCGAAGAGAAGCAAGCGGATTTCCCAAGGGTTCTCTGCTTCGGAAAGACAGCAGAGAACCTAGAGCGGTTCTGCCACAAGGGCAGTATGATAGGCGTGCAGGGCAGAATCCAGACGGGAAGCTACACGAACAGGGACGGGCAGACGGTATACACCACCGATGTAATCGCCGACAGAATCGAATTTCTGAGTTTTGACAAGACCGACGAACCGAGGAGCGCAAAACAGAGTGAACTCGTACCGGAAGGTTTTGCGGCAGTAGACGAGGAGATTCCCTTCTAAAAACAGGCGATTTAAACGACGAAATATCACGAGTGGATAAATCACTCAAGAAGCGAAATAAAATCGCTTAAAACGAAAGTTTGATACCTTAAAACGGAAATTAAACGATAAAGTGGACGGAGGAAAAAGACAAATGCCAATAAATTCGAGAAATAAGGGTGCGAGGTTCGAGCGAACCCTGGCGAAAAAATTAACCGAATACGGCTACGAGTGCCGGAGAGGGCAACAGTATTGCGGGGCAAATGGCGACGCTGATGTGGTAGGTTTACCCGATATTCACATTGAAGC
Source organism: Wujia chipingensis (assembly GCA_963605535.1). Taxonomy (GTDB): domain Bacteria; phylum Bacillota; class Clostridia; order Lachnospirales; family Lachnospiraceae; genus Anthropogastromicrobium; species Anthropogastromicrobium chipingensis_A. The sequence goes on along the minus strand of CAVCXB010000011.1, from coordinate 976 downwards.
AAAAGCTGTGGAAAAAATGAATATTTATGCAGCGATGGAGCAAGCCGAAAACGACGCAAGAGAGGGTGAAAAACCGACCGTGTTCCACAAGAAAAATAATAAGCCGATTTTAGTTACAATGCAATTAGACGATTGGATTGATGTTTATCGGGGGTGGCAGAAATGGCTGAACGCTATTCGCTGACCCCGAAATCGGCGATAAACCGGCTTGCTGCACTACACAAAAGAAGCGAGCGAATGAGTGCGGACGGGGCGACAAAATATCAAATACGGCTGATGTTCAACTACATCGAAAGTATGATGCAGTACCAAGTGATAATGCCCCCGACAGTAGAGGAAAGTGGGCGGTTTATCTGCCCTAGATGTCAACAAGGTATGATAGCCGAAAGCGGGACAGTAGACGATTATGCGTTTTGTCCGTTATGCGGTCAGAGATGGAAAGGAGAAGGACAATGAAAATCAAAGGAATGGACAAAGACATGAAATGCAGAGGGTTTCAATTTGAAATCGGAAAGGAATACAAGATCTATCATGACGGAAAGCCATTGGAATTATGTAGCGATACTGTTTTTCATTATTGCGATAGCCTGCAACAAGTGCACAATCACTATTCGTGCTCTGATGAATCGAATAGATTTTTTGAAATTGAAGTTTTGGGCAATGAAGTCACTGACGGTCAGAAATGTGGGAGCGATCATATAAAAATTGTTCGTGAGATAGTCGGAGAAGAACTAAAAGTCATGAAAGGAATTACAAACGAAAATGCCGGGCTGTTCAACACCGGACACCGTAACACCGGGGACTGGAACACCGGACACTGTAACACCGGACACTGGAACACCGGGGACAGGAACACCGGGGACTGGAACACCGGACACTGTAACACCGGGGACAGGAACACCGGACACTGTAACACCGGGAACAGGAACACCGGGGACTGGAACACCGGACACTGTAACACCGGGGACAGGAACAC
>CAVCXB010000010.1:0-40334 GCA_963605535.1 Wujia chipingensis | reverse complement strand
TGACTCAAAATCACGCGGAGCGATCCGTGCCGGTTCGAGTCCGGCCACCGGCATCTAAAGGAAGTGTTCATAAGTAAAGTGATTTTGCTTATGAGCACTTTTTTTGTTACTAACGCGATAAAATTTAAAGGAGATATTACCATGCCCAATAAAAAGAAGCGAACAGTTCAAAATCATGAAATTATAGAACCTGAAGTTGACTGGAATAACTGGGATAATGAAGACTGGTACATCTTTAAAAAAAATCCATCATCCTATGCAACGCTTCCGAAAAATATGATTCTCTATGGTCCTCCCGGAACCGGAAAAACCTATCACACCGTTCTCTATGCCGTCGCAGTTATCGAAGAAAAATCGTTGTCTGAGGTCGCAAGTGAACCTTACGAGGATATTGCAAAACGTTATCATCACTACAAGGAAAATGGACTGATTGAATTTACTACGTTTCACCAATCCTATAGCTATGAGGATTTTATCGAGGGCATTCGCCCTGTGATGAATAACGACAGCGATGCTGTCATTTCTGATATTCAATATGAGGTTTCTCCTGGCCTTTTTAAGGATTTTTGTGATCGCGCAAGACAACCTCTAAAGCAAAAGCAGCAAGACATTGGGCTCAACTCTTCCCCTACGATCTGGAAGGTATCACTTGAAGGCACCGGAAACAATGCCACACGAACGGAATGCATAGAAAACGGTCACATTCGCATCGGTTACGACGGATACGGCGAACACATTACAAGCGAAACCGATTTTGATATGTACGGCGGTAAGAATGTTCTGGATGCTTTCATTTATAAAATGCAAATTGGTGACATTGTCTTATCCTGCTTTAGCTCTACTGCGATTGATGCAATTGGTGTGATCACCGGCGAGTATGAGTGGCACGATGAATATGGCCAGTTTAAGCGTCTTCGAAAAGTCAACTGGCTCGTAAAAGGAATCTGTGAGGATATTACGGATCTAAATGGCGCAACCATGACGCTCTCCCGCGTTTACAAGCTTCGGATTTCCCTTGCCGATGTTCTGTCTATTGTCAACAAATATGCGCCGCAGGAGGATGAGATTTGCGAAAATAAAAATAACTATGTTTTTATTATTGATGAGATCAACCGCGGCAATATTTCAAAAATTTTTGGTGAGCTGATCACGCTGATCGAACCATCAAAGCGGATTGGCCAAATCGAAGGAACATACGCCCGACTGCCGTATTCCAAAAGTCCATTTGGCGTTCCCGACAATGTTTACCTGATCGGAACCATGAATACCGCCGACCGCTCGATCGCAACGATCGACACTGCCCTTCGCCGCCGTTTCCAGTTCAAGGAGATGCAGCCTGATCCGTCCCTTCTTGATGGTGTTTGTGTCGAGGAGTTTTCCATTAAGGAACTTCTCTCACATATGAATCAAAAAATCAGCGTGCTGTACGATCGTGAGCACACGATCGGTCACGCCTATTTCATGCCGTTAAAGATCAGTCCAACAATTGAAACGCTTGCTTTGATTTTTAGAAGCACGATCCTTCCTCTCTTACAGGAATATTTTTATGAGGATTATGAAAAGATTCGTCTTGTGCTTGGCGATAACAAGAAGACAAATGAGGATGAACAGTTTATCATCAAAAAGGTAGTTGACTACGATGAACTTTTCGGCAATACCGATTTTGAGTTGGATGATTCTTTTCAATATGAAATAAATGCAGCAGCTTTTTCAATTATCGAAGCCTACCGTTCTATTTAAACAACCAAAAGGAGCCTACATGACAAAAACAATTTATCAGATAACCGAATATGGCTCATTTATCGCCGGAAGGCAGGTGAACGGCTATACCACGCTGCCGCCTGCCACGTTTGAGCAGCTGGAAAACTTTATTCTCTCGAATACCACCTCTAATGACACTCAAACTACAGACGCATTAGAACTTATGAGTATTTCTGTAAAAAGAGGAATCGGCAAAATTATCACTGCAAAAAACTATATTGGTGTTCTGACATTTGATGATGGTACGACAATCGAGATTTTACCCAAAATTGTTTCTACAGTGCCAGAAAGCAGCAAACGAGTTAAAAAGCTTGTGGTCGACATGATCCGATCGCTCACCAATGTCTCTTATAAAAGCTTGCAGGTTGCGAATGTAGACATTGAAAAGATGCCGCTTCTGGATATTTTCATACGAATGTTTCTCGATGAAGTATTTCGCTTAGTGAAACATGGACTACGCAGCTGCTACGAAACCATAGCAGAAAATCGGTCGTTTTTTAAGGGAAAGATCTTGTTTTCCGAGCAGATCAAGCATAATTTTTCTCATAAAGAACGTGCCTTCACCGAATTCGATGAATTTACGCCCAACTGCCCCGAAAATCGATTAGTCAAATCGACACTCATGCTGTTATATAAGCAAACACACTCCTCACGAAACAAGACCGACATCAAAACTCTGCTTGCTGCTTTTGATCATGTGCCGCCTTCTACGGACTACGCTGATGATTTTTCAAAAGTGAAGAAAGCCTATGGCACACTTCTTCTATGGTGCCAAATCTTTTTGACTGATAAAAGCTTTACTTCATTCTCTGGTTCTGGTGTTGCATTCGCTCTTTTATTTCCTATGGAAATACTCTTTGAGCGCTATGTCGCCGTACAATTAAAAAAAGTCCTTCCGGCAGAGGCATTTTCGATCTCCATACAAGATAAAACACATTACCTTTTTCTATTACCCAGTAAGAAATTCTTATTGCGACCAGACATTGTAATTACAAGAAAATGTGACAACGCAATCTTTATCTGTGATACAAAATGGAAGCTACTCTCCAGCCGCACAGCAAATCTTGGCATTTCACAGTCCGATATGTATCAGATGTTCGCGTACCAGAAAAAATACAATGCAAAAAATATTACGATGCTCTATCCCATAACGGATCAGACAACCTCTGTCACCGGCGTCCAATTCGATTCCGGTGACGGCGTGATTGTGCGGGTGCAATTCATAGACTTGTTTGATATTAAAAATAGCTTGCTGGAGTTATTTCACAACCTAAATTAGCGGTGAGACGAGTTGCACCCCCCATTGCAAAAATATTACAACTACTGCGCAAACCCTTCTCTTGTTTTCTCCAAAAGCGAATGCTACACTGTAGAAAATTTTCATTTGAGACAGGAGGACTACATACCTATGGACAGCAGTACAACACATATCGAGCCGCTTCCAAAATATAAGGATCCATCGCTCCCGATTCCAGAACGTATGGAAGATTTGCTTGCACGCATGACACCTGCGGAAAAGGCCGCTCAGACCGACATGATCAGCGGCGTCGATTACGCCACGAAACGCTCCAAGCTGCTAATTTTGATTCTTGAGATTAGAAAGCCAGCCGATCTGACAGTCGAGGAGCCATTGCGCGATGCCATCATAACCGCCTGGTTTGGCGGCGAATTTGCTGCACAGGCATAAGAAGTTATTCTTTTTAATACGAAAAAAATTCCCGTAAGCAGATTCGAATTTTGCCTTTCTGCTTGCGGGAATTTGATTTTAATATGCTATTTTTATATTACCAATTTATTTTTTTCTTTTGACTGATCATTTACAGTTCTTCCACAAAGCTTACGCCACTCAAGCCAGAGATGTAGCTGATGATCTCGGAATGGTTTGTCTTTTTCTCAAAATGAAGCGTTAACACTGCAATCACATTTTCACTCTTTTTGCCAGGCTTTGTAATTTGCAAATCTTCCAGACGGACATGCTTTTTGCCGCAGTCCTCAATAAAATGACTAAGCGCTTCGTTATTTTCAAACATCATATTCAGGCACAGATACTTGGAGTTTTCCTTTACCCTGCGATCCATACGTCTGAATACGGTCATAATCAAAAATAATGCTACGCCGACTGCAATCGCGCCTTCATAGAAGCCGATACCGATTGCCAGACCAATGCAGGCAGAGGACCAAAGTCCTGCTGCGGTTGTCAGACCCTTGATCTGGTTGGTTCTTGTTACGAGAATGGTTCCCGCTCCTAAAAAACCGATGCCGCTGACGACCTGTGCACCTAAACGAGATGGATCTCCCGTCTGAAACATTTGAGAAATATATTGATTTGTCATCATAACCAGACAAGCACCCAAACACACAAGCATATATGTTCTCGAACCTGCTGGCTGATTCTTTGTGAGGCGCTCATAACCAATGATGCCTCCGATTACCATTGACAAAATGACTCTGCCAATAATTGCTACTACTGTTAATTCACGAAGTGCTTCCATGTACAACTAGTCCTTCTGTTTTATGTCATTCTATTTTTATATTACATTCTATTATAATATATTTTCTTTTCCTGTGCTTTCGGTATTTCCCGAACGCATGATTCCTTCTACTAATATAGCGAATCTTATAATGTACGAAGGAAATCCTCGATAAACCAGCTCTCATACAGATGCGCCTTGATGTTTGGATGAGAATTTCTTCCGCCCACCTTAAATGCCTCCATGCGAAGCTCCTTTGCGCGAGCACAGTGTGCTGGATTTGTGGAACGATGCATCATCGGTGTCCGCTCATCTCCGTTCAAATCAATGTACGGAATGCCCCACTTCTTTGCAATGGCGATGGTTGCCAGGCGATAATCGTCTGTCTCACAGCCATTTGATACCAAAATACCGATATGAGCATATGGATGATGTTCAATCAGATATTCCAATACCACGTTCCATGCCCCATAGAAGGTCGTGTTATCGGTATCGTCGATGGTGCCCAGATGAATAATTCCAGTCTGATCCTCCCCGTCGCTTCCGGTTGAATGCGGTCTGTGATGAGAATCGTTGATTCCGTAGTACAATGTAATATAGTCAACATCCTCATCAATCGTCTTATAAATTCCATTGGAAAAAGAATTGGAAAAGGTACCCGGAACAGGCGGCATCGCCATGGTCTGTCCGCCGACTGCCAGATGCTGCACCGTCATATGATTGCGCTCCGCAATTAAATAGCCATAGGTCTTATATTTTCCGGCAAACGGGCCATCTTCAAAGGTCTCACTGTATCCGCCAGAAAAATCTCCGTTTGTAAAGCTATCTCCACAAACGGTCCACTTCTTTCCATAAAGAATATTTGTGTTGTCCATTTTTTCTCCTTTTCCGTCAAATTCCTTTTCTATATTATAATGATAATGATTCTTAAGCTTTTCCTTTAAAGATGCATCGTCACAAGGCGCTCATAAGACATATTCCCTCCAAACAGATCGAGCGCACTGCCGATTGTCATATCAATCTTTCCCTTGCCCAGCTTTTTGAGAAGTTCAATGTCCTCCCAGCTGTGAACGCCTCCAGCATATGTAATCGGAATGCCATCAAAATCAGATAACAAGGTGACAAGACCAGTCTCTATGCCGTTGTTTTTTCCTTCCACGTCAACTGCATGTACCAGAAACTCATCACAATAGTCCGAAAGTTCTTCCAAAAGCGGCAACGTAACCATCTCTTTGGTGAACCGCTGCCAGCGATCCGTCATGATGCAATAGCCATTTTCCGTTTTTCGGCAGCTCACATCAAGAACAAGACGTCTCTTTCCTACTAACTGCATCAACTCCTTCAGGCGATCATACTGAATGCTGCCATCACGAAATACATAGGATGTGACGATTACATGGGATGCTCCTGCACGCAAAAAATCAAGCGCATTATCGGGTGTAATGCCACCTCCTACCTGCAATCCACCCTCATACGCCTGCAACGCTTCGAGTGCCTGCTTTTTTGTTTCCTCATAATAGGGGGAGGACTGCGGATTCAACAGAATCACATGTCCTCCCTTTAGCCCATCCTGCTTATACCGTTTTGCAAACCAAGACGCATCCCGGTTTGCTACGAAGTTCTCTGCCACCTGATCGTTCTCATCGTGCAGAGAGCTTCCAATGATCTGTTTTACGATACCGTTATGGATATCAATACAAGGTCGAAACTTCATCTTCTCACCTTATCCTGTCTGGTCTGAAACCGTTTTTTCAGTCCCTCATCCAATGCGGTTTGCTCTGTGGATTCCCCACAGATTTTCCCGTTTCAGATTCAGGTACTCATTGTACGCTTTTTCGAGTATCTGCTTCTCATTTGAGAACTTCAACAGATGGTACGCCTCATGATACTTGTAATATCCGGAATCTACAAAATACTCTTCCTTCTGCGGTTTGCTGTAGTAACTGTCTGCCATCATCAGATACCAGTGCACTTCTTTTTCTACAATATCCTGCGGTACATGGAATGTATACTCACTTACGCCGATATACTTGACAATGGATGCTTCGACACCTGTTTCCTCCCGTACCTCGCGAAGCGCTGTCTGCCAGTGCTCCTCTCCGGGTTCCACGGTTCCCTTTGGTAATACCCAGCCTTCATACTTGCTCTTGTAATTCTTATATAAGACTAAAATTTTACCACGAAATATCACCACACCGCCACAGCTCGTTGCTTCTATCATTGCAATTCCTCCTGACTATGGTGTGTATCTGCCAAGGCCACTCACACGCCCCAGCATCATATGTTACAAGTATACTTGAAAATGCGTTTCGTTTCAAGACTTTTCATACAGTTTGAAAAAAATTACTCTTTATTAATTACTGTTGACGGAATAACCATTTATCGACTAAAGTAGTAGTCGAAGATCTGTCCCGCAATCGGCGCTGCCACGGTACCGCCAGCACCACCCTTTTCGATCATGACGCAGACAGCAATCTCGCTCACATCGTTTGTACCATATCCGCAGAACCATGCATGATAATTCTTTGTGGAATCATACTGCGCAGAACCAGTCTTTCCAGACACGCGTGCATACTGGCTGCCACCCGCCGCTGCAGTTCCGTTTGTGATAACATAGGTCAAAAATTCATCAAGAAGCTCTGCCTCGTCCTTAGTGCACACAGTACGAAGTGCCTTCGGCTTTGTCTGCTCGACAAGATTACCGTCTGCGTCCAGATAAGAATCAACCAGATACGGTGTCATCATCACGCCGTCATTGGCAACTGCGGCATACATCATCAGATTAAGCAATGGCGTAACAGTCGTGGTTCCCTGTCCAATCGCCAGCTGCATTCTCTGCCATACGCTGTCGTCAGAAGTAATATCAAAGGAGCTTGTCTTATATGGAAAATCAACTTGGCTGCGGTCACTCTGGTTGTAGCCAAAATCCTCTGCCAGCTTCTGCCATTTCTTGGAATCAAGGGTCTGTGCAAGGGTATCAAATGCACCGTTACAGGACATTCCTAAAATTCCGTAGATATCCAGCTCTCCGTGTGCAACGCCGTCATGACAATTTACCACATAATCGCCATTTGTATACGTTCCGGTACAGGTATAATGGAAATCCTGCCAGGTATCTGGATTTTCACGAATATACTCAAGAAGTGTGATAATCTTGAAGGTTGACCCCGGCGGGTAGGTTCCCTGTGTTGCATGGTTCATTAAATTCTGCGTCGTATTCTCTTCGGATGTCAGCCAACTCCACTGCTCCTCGACCGTGTTCGGATCAAAGTTTGGAGAGGAAACCATCGCTAAAATCTTTCCGGTGGACGGCTCCACTACCGTGATGGAACCGCTTTGTCCATCCAGCTGACGATAACAAAAATCCTGCAAACCGGAATCGAGTGTCGTCACCAGTGTATCGCCTTGCGTCTTGACACCCAGAAATTCATTTTTGAGCTTTGTCCAGAAATCAATGTGGCTCGTCAAGAGATTTAACTTCTGTGTATCCTCGAGACCATAACCGCCAAGCACAGAGTAACCAACTGTATGCGCATACCAGTTGGTGTACGGATACGCACGCACTTCAGTGCCATCTTCTCTTGTCTGCGTTGTTGCGACTACTACGCCATCGCTTGTCGCAATGTCACCCTTTCGGATTAGCTGTGCCATGTTCTGCTGTCTGGTGTTATATCTGCTTGAAAGAACCTCATCCTTTCCTTTGACCTCAAAATAGACAAAGTATAACAGCATTGCGCCAAGCAACGATACAAGAATCGCGCCTGCCACCTTAATTTCATGTTGGCGGCTTGTTGGCTTTTTTTCTTTCTCTTTAGACTGTGTTTTTTTCTTTTTTTTGGTACTCTCCTGAGACGGATTTGTAGGCTTCTTTTCAGACTGCCCTACTTTTTCAGTTTGCTTTTTCGATGCTTCTGCCTCTTTTGTTTTGCTTTCTTCCTGCTTTATTTCTTTTTTCTCCTTATTTTCTTTTCTCTCCCCGTTATCTTTTTTGCTTGTATTCTCCTTTTTATCCGCCGCTCTTCTATCGTTAAAAATGGACTCTTTCTCTGATTCTTTCAAGTCTTTCCACCTCATTCTGACGTTTGATATACAATTCCTGCATGATTCCAAATATAATAAATGTACTTAAGACTGAACTTCCTCCATAGCTGACAAGCGGAAGCGTCACACCGGTAAGTGGAATAAATTTGATTCCGCCTCCAATCGTCAAAAAGACCTGTGTGCCGTAGATGGCTGTCAGTCCGATTCCGATCAGCTTATAGAACGGAAGATACAGTTCTGCCGCAACTGCAATAAACATTAACAGGCATGCGATGCAGATCAAAATCAGGCAAATGCCGATAATGCCGCCGAGTTCCTCGCAGACTGCGGTAAAGATACAGTCCATGATAACTTCTGGTGTCTTGGATGGCTGTCCTTTGTAAAGACCCTGTCCAAACCAGCCTCCTGTTCCGATTCCGAAAAGTGAGTTTCCGATCTGATTGCCCTTTCCATAAAAGTCTGCAAATGGATGAAGCCAAGTCTGTACACGCACACGAACATGTGCAAACAGAAAATAGGCTGCGATGCTCGCCATCACACCTGCAATCAAGCCAAGGAATAAATACACTTTCTGCTTTGTAGCGACATACAGCATCATCAGGTATGACACAAAGAAAATCAATGCCGCACCGAGGTCTCTTGATGCAACCAGAATCACACCATGCAATGCAGCGATACACGCTGACAACAGTACACGTTTTAAGTCTGTACGCTCACGAAGCAGCACGGCAATTAATAATACAAAGCTGATCTTTACAAATTCGGACGGCTGAAAACTAAAAAAGCCAATGTTAATATAAAGATTCGCGCCTCTTGTCAGTTTTCCGACTACCAAAACGGCACCTAACATCAAAACGCCGACAATACCCATGACCATTGCCCAGTTACGTGCCGCCTTCAGCTTTGCAAACATTTTTGGAACAATCAGCGTCAGCACAGAAGATCCAACTACAATTATATACTGCTTAACGGACTGCCTCGGGTTGAGTCGTGTAAGCAGAATAAATCCGATCGTCAAAAACATCAGCATATGACTTAACAGTGCCAGATTTGCTTTTTTATAAATGTGTCGGTATACCAGAAGGTAAACGATAAAATACAGCAAAATTGCCGCATAATATCCCACCATTAAAATGCGCCGCTCATTGATTGCAATCACTGCAAATCCAAGCGTCAGAAAGGAAAATGTCAAAAGGTTCATTCCCCAGTAACATCCTCTCATGTTCTCAACGCTCTTATATTTGAGTGACCAGAATGCCAGCACGGTATATAAGATCATTACAATGATCATTGAATATTTACATACACTCGTTATTAATGTTGCCATCTGTTCTTCCCTTTCGTTACAATCTGTGCCAAATCGTTTTGAAACAGTCTGCGCCTGATCCAATATGAAATAAAAACGATATTGTTATTTACTCGGCACCTCTCTTATAATGACCGCGCGTCGTATTTTCAAGCTTTGCCGATGTCTTTCTGGTGCATGCAAGATCTCCATACAAGGCAAGCACCTCCTGCATCTGCTTTCGCGTCTCTGTAGTAAAGTTTAAGCGATAGCCACGAAGTGGCAATGTTCGCACAGAAGACCACTGATCGGCAAGCGACAACGGCAGACTGTTGTAGATCACGTTGTAGCACTCTCTACAAACATTCTTCACTGGAAAATGATTTTTCATACGATCTACAAGTGTCAACTCAACTGGCTGTTTTTTGCAGCCGATCGTATTCTTGCAAATGCACTGTGCTGACACCATCATCGGAATGCGTCCGTAAACGATCAGCTCACTGTTTCGATCAGCCGTTGCTTCTAATTCCCGTCGATTTAACTCAACGGAAAGTGTGCGATACTGACTGCCCCATGAAGCCATTTCCTCTGCCGCCTGTGTATTCCAAGTATACATGCTGTGGTCTGCTGCTACCTTGCCCGGCAGCAAATACTTCTGTGCAAACAGCCATGCCTCTGGCGTGGATGCAAGAATGCCATCAAAGTCTGCCGCAATGATGATTTCTCTGTGTGACAAATACCACGGCTCATCTTCCTGTCGAAATACCTTTGGAAGATACAGATAGCAGGTCTTATTTGCCTCATGCGCACTGCGTACCAGCTTTGCATAGCCGTCTGGTTCACAAATATGGCTGTCAATTGTCACCTGACCAATCCAGTCCTGCATCAAAAGACAGGTAAACTGTTCCATCGTCTCTGCAGAGGCATGCCAGATCATGGATGTAGAATGTTTTTTGTTCTGCGTATCAATTGCCTTGGTAGTTACGTCACCTGTCTTACCATCTGTCACTTCTTTTGTCGCTCTGTTTGTTACATGATCTATTTCTTCAGATGTTTTTTCATCAGCAGCTTCAGATTCTGCCTCTCTGTGCCATACCGAAAGCAGCTCGTTTTGAATCGCTCCGATGGCATTTCGTCTCAACTCGTTTAACACACCAACCGGACAAAACGATGCGTCATCTGTCTCAATGGAAAGAGACTCCCATGAAAAATCGGTATCACCAAGCTTTTCCATCTGCTTTTGAATGGATTCCTTTGTGAGTGGGCGACTCTTTGCCTCCTGCACTAACCCAGCGCTGACCGTAACCTCTTTTTGCTGTACATTATCGGTCTGATTTTGTATCTCATTTTTTACTACATCTGGCAGATTTTCTTTGCTTACCGCAGCAGTCACGGATAGTATAGCAGGTTTTCCCTGATAAATCTTTACCGTTCCTTTTATATTTTCTTTCAATTTTGTGCCAATATAATCGGTGCGGATCTTTTCAAGAAATTCGTCCTCTCCCGCACGAAAATCAGGTGCAGTATAGGTCATCATCGACGAACCGTTGTGTCTAGTATAGTAGCCATCGGTAAAGCCTTTTCGGTTAAATAATCCCAAAAGATGCTTTTTATCCGCCTCAGACACTCGATACGCAGCCTTTGGATTTGCCAGATAGCGATCCAGATACTTTCGGTAAATGCTGACTACGCCTGCTGTGTACTCTGGCTTTTTCATTCGTCCTTCAATCTTTAATGAATAAATACCAGCCTCAATTAATTGCGGTAAAATCTCAATTGTACACAGATCCTTTGGACTTAAAATATAGCCCTTTTGCTGTGGCAAAACCACCTTTGAGTTCTGCTCGACCGTATATGCCATACGACATGGCTGTGCACAGCGCCCTCTGTTGCCGCTTCGTCCGCCTGCGATACTAGAAAACAGGCACTGACCGGAGTAGCAATAGCAGAGTGCACCATGCACAAAGCTCTCGATCTCAAGATCACAGCTTTCATGAATGCGACGAATCTCGTCAAGGGATAATTCCCGCGGCGTTACGATACGAGTTGCACCGAGTTCCTTTAATTTCAATGCGGACAATTCACCGCTCATCGTCATCTGTGTGCTTGCATGAATCGCAAGGTTCGGAAACCACTCACGGATACGGCGAAAAACGCCGAAATCCTGCACGATCACGGCATCGAGTCCCTGACGATAAAATGGCAGAAGATACGCATACAGTTCATTCATCTCCTGCTCCTTTAACAGCGTATTCACCGTCAAATACAGCTTTTTTCCATGCAGGTGTGCGTAATCAATCGCCTCAAGAAGTGGCTCGCTCTCGGCATTATCCGCATAAGCTCGCGCACCAAAACGGCTGCCACCGATGTATACCGCATCTGCTCCCGCTGCAAAGGCCGCATACATCGTCTCTACAGACCCGGCCGGTGCAAGCAGTTCTGCTCTTTGTTTCATCATTTATGCCTGCCTTTCTAAAGCACAAAGCCCCGGCATTCTGCCCGGGCTTATATTAATCTTTGTTATTGTTTTTTCAATCTCTGTTATTGTTGATCTTTATTATTGTTTGTTTTTTGATCTTTCTTATTTCTTATTTCTTATTGCTTATTTCTTTTTATGTGTCGCTGCATTGTGTGTGAAGGTTCCATACGGCGGATGTGGCTTATTTGACTGCACTGCCGCAGCTGCTTCCCGTACAGGCTCTGTCTGCTTTTCAACCTTTACCTGACTTTCTGCTTTGACTTGCTGTTCTATGTTCTCTTTGTGTGCCTCACATGCCTCTGCTGCTTCTGCTTTCTCCTGCAGTGACTGCAAATATGGACATACTGCCTGAGATGACTGCTTCTTTTCTTCAAGCTTCTTTTTCATATTGGCCATGGTTAACTGCATATTTACCATCTCGCGCTTCATATTGTAAAATTCAGTTTCCTGCTGTTCGTATCGTTTCTTGGCTTCCTCTGCCTGCTGCTTCATGCGACAGTAATCATCTGCCATGTTCATTAAAACAAGCATCTGACGGATGCCGTTTGGCTGCTTGCTGTACTCTGGCTGGCGATGCAATAGCTCCATCTTCTCATTGATGTACTCTGCGAGCCGTCTGACATACGCGGCATCCTGATCGGTGCTGATCGTATACACCTTATCTTCTATTATAACATCTGTACTATTTCTTTCCATGTTCTCCATATCCTCAAAGCCATATGACTTTTTGTTTCTTAATCCTTGCTCTCAAAATACCACCATTGTGTAAATGACAGCAAGATCGCTTTTTCAATTTACTTCTAAGGTACTCCCTTTACACCTCAGGCACCGGTCTGTGAAGATGCTCATACGCCAGACGGGTGATTGCCCTGCCTCGCGGTGTACGCTCGATCAGTCCATTCTGAATCAGATACGGCTCATACACATCCTCAATTGTGCCGGAATCTTCGCCAAGTGCTGCCGCGATGGTATCGAGTCCTACCGGGCCGCCGCCAAACTTGTCGGCAATGGTCTCCAAAATCGCACGGTCACCCTTGTCCAGTCCAAGGCGGTCTACCTCAAGAAGATCAAGTGCATACTCGGCTACCTCTTTGGTGATTACACTATCATAGCGCACCTGTGCAAAATCACGCACACGCTTTAACAGACGATTTGCCAGACGCGGCGTTCCTCTTGAACGGCGTGCCAGCTCCAATGCGCCCTCGCACTCGAGCTTGACATCAAGTACATCTGCAGAACGCTCTAGCACCTGCACCAGCTCATCTGTCGTATAAAAATCAAGCTTATGCACCACGCCAAAACGATCACGAAGTGGTGCGGTCAAAAGACCAACTCGCGTTGTTGCACCAACAAGTGTAAACTTCGGCAAATCCAGGCGAATGGAACGCGCAGTCGCACCTTTTCCGATCATAATATCAATCTCGAAGTCCTCCATCGCCGGATACAAGACCTCCTCGACCTGACGGCTCAGACGATGAATCTCATCCACAAAAAGTACGTCATTTTCCGAAAGGCTGTTTAAAATGGCAGCCATATCGCCCGGCTTCTCGATTGCAGGACCAGATGTAATCTTAATGTTGCTTCCCATCTCGTTTGCAATGATTCCGGCAAGCGTGGTCTTTCCTAGTCCCGGAGGGCCATACAAAAGTACATGATCTAACGCTTCTTTACGCTTCTTTGCGGCCTCTATATATACCTTTAGAATCTCTTTTGCCTTTTCCTGTCCAATATATTCGGACAGATATTGAGGCCTGAGATGATTTTCCAGCACGTTTTCATTTTCTTCGAGCTGGGTCGTGATAATTCTTCTTTCCATGTTATTCCTCTACTGTCTTCCCCACAATTGCTCGACTCGCTTCGGCCTACAGGGTTTTCTTTAACGCGGCCTTGATGATGGCCTCGGTGCTGAGTGTCTCGATATCCTTGACACCAGAAACTGCCCGCACTGCCTCGGACGCACTAAAGCCAAGCGCTGTCAGCGCCTCGATCGCCTCTGCACGGTTCGCTGACGCAGCCGAATTTGCTGTACCTGTGCTAGCAATCTCTGCCGACTGCTCTCCAAGCGTATCGGCAAGCGAAATCTTATCCTTTAACTCGAGAATCATCTTCTGGGCGGTCTTTAATCCGATGCCCGGTGCCTTTGCGATTGTCTTTGCATCCTGCGCATAGATCGCAAATCGCAGCGTATCCATTGACAACGCAGACAAGATGGCAAGCGCGCCCTTCGGGCCAATGCCGCTGACACCGATCAGAAGTTCAAACATCTCCTGCTCTTCTCTGCTTATAAAACCATATAGCTGCATCGCATCTTCCTTTACATGAAGATAGGTATACAGCTTAAATTCACTATTTTTTGCCGGAAGACGATTGAATACGGTCTCCGGTACCCGGATACAAAAGCCGATGCCGTTACATTCAATAATGACGGCATCTGTGCTGTGTCCGGCATAAATTCCTGAAATATAGGAAATCATTGCTTCCTCCTTTAACGTGCCCATAAAACGCAAAAAAGGCATGTTCGCTTTAGTATAACATGGAAAAGGGCGATTGGCAAGACTAGTTGCCCGGTAGTTTTGCGAAGGCGACTCGACAGCTCATATAACAAAAGAACGTGCTGCAATAAAAATCACAACACGTTCTTTTTATATAATTACTAATAGATGTACAGCTGTTTACAGATGCAATACACGTTCCTTAATCTCCTGAGTTCTTCCCTGATTCCAGAACTGGGTTCCGATGTAACCGCAGGTACGTCTTGCGACATTCATCTTATCCTGATTGCGGTTGCCGCAGTTCGGACACTCCCAAACCAGCTTGCCGTCATCGTCTGATACAATTTGTATCTCTCCGTTGTAGCCACATACCTGACAGTAATCGCTCTTGGTGTTCAGCTCAGCGTACATGATGTTCTCGTAAATATACTTCATAACAGAAAGAACGGCTTCGAGGTTGTTCTGCATGTTCGGAACCTCAACGTAGCTAATTGCACCGCCCGGGGACAGCTTCTGGAACTGTGCCTCAAACTTCAGTTTATCAAATGCATTGATCTTCTCCGTTACGTGAACATGATAGCTGTTTGTGATGTAGTTCTTATCTGTAATACCTGGGATGATACCGAAACGCTTCTGTAAGCACTTTGCAAACTTGTAGGTGGTGGACTCAAGCGGAGTACCGTACAGACTAAAGTCAATGTTGTGCTCTGCCTTCCACTTTGCGCATGCATCGTTCATGTGCTGCATAATTTCAAGTGCAAATGGGGTTGCCTGCGGATCGGTATGGCTCTTTCCTGTCATGTACTTGACACACTCGCACAAGCCGGCGTATCCAAGGGAAATGGTGGAGTAGCCGTTGTACAGCAAGCGGTCAATTGTCTCACCCCTCTTTAAACGGGCTAATGCGCCATACTGCCACAGAATCGGAGCCACGTCAGACGGTGTTCCCTTTAAGCGGTTGTGACGGCACATCAGTGCGCGGTGACACAGCTCAAGACGCTCGTCAAAGATCTCCCAGAAATGCTCCATATCCTTACCAGAAGAACATGCCACATCGACCAGATTGATCGTGACAACACCCTGGTTGAAACGTCCGTAGAACTTTGGCTTATCGTTCTCATCGTGATATACGGTCAAGAAGGAACGGCAACCCATACATGGATAGCAGTTTCCATCCTTTAATTCCTTCATGACTTTCTCGGAAATGTAATCCGGTACCAGTCTCTTTGCGGAACACTCTGCGGCCAGCTTTGTCAAATAATAATACTTGCTGTCCTCATGAATGTTGTCCTCCTCAAGCACATAAATCAGCTTCGGGAATGCCGGTGTGATCCATACGCCCTTCTCATTCTTGACACCGCGGATACGCTGATGCAGCATCTCCTCGATGATGGCTACTAAATCCTCTCTTGTCTGACCCTCCGGTACCTCATCAATGTACATAAATACAGTGATGAATGGAGCCTGTCCATTTGTTGTCATCAGCGTGATGACCTGATACTGGATGACCTGAACACCACGGTTGATCTCTTCCTTTACACGCTTCTCTGCGATGGTGTTGATCTGCTCCTCGGTTACTGGAATGCCGGCTTCCTCCATCTCTTTGCGGACCATACGACGGAATTTCTCACGGCTAACCTGTACAAATGGTGCAAGATGTGCCAGAGAAATACTCTGACCGCCATACTGCGAGCTGGCTACCTGTGCAATGGCCTGTGTTGCAATGTTACATGCGGTAGAAAAGCTCTTTGGCTTTTCAAGCATTGTCTCACTGATTACCGTGCCGTTTTGCAGCATGTCCTCAAGATTGATCAGACAGCAGTTGTGCATGTGCTGTGCATAATAATCGGTATCATGGAAATGGATAATTCCGGCATCATGTGCCTCCACAATGTCCTCTGGCAGCAGAAATCTTCTGGTAAAATCCTTATTTACCTCACCTGCAATGTAGTCTCTCTGTACGCTGTTTACAGTCGGATTCTTATTGGAGTTCTCCTGCTTTACCTCTTCGTTGTTGCACTCAAGAATGCTCTTGATGCGGTCATCGGTTGTATTGTGCGTTCTAGCTAACTCGCGCTCATAGCGGTACTTTACGTAATGTCTCGCTACAGAGAACGCCTGCTCGCTCATAATGGCATTCTCCACAAGATCCTGTATCTCTTCCACGTTTAAGGAACGGTTCACTGCAAGGCACTGCTTCTCTACTTTTTCTGCAATATGAGCGATCTGATGATGGCTTAATCTCTCCGCCTCAACCACGCTGTTATTGGCTTTTTTCACGGCCTGTGCAATCTTATTTGCGTCAAAGATTGCCTCTGCTCCGCTTCTTTTAATAATCTTCATTGTGCAGCCCCCTTAATCAAGTTGTTCTTCACTATTATACAACATCTTGTGCTTTTGTCAATGTATTTATACTGTATTTAGTGTCTATCGAATTTATAGTTGTAGTGGGTGCTTTTGCAACTTCGATTTTTTTTTTGCAGTTTTTTCGCGCAATACGAATCCATGTTCCCGATATCGGCAAAATATTATGATGTCTTTTGGGAAATCCTGTCATATCGTCTGACTATACTTTCTGCGTCTTTGAAATGAAAGACTTTCGATAATCGCTCGGAGAACACCTCATGACCTGATGAAAGACCTTTCCAAAGTACGCCGGATTGGAAAATCCGACCGCCTGAGCAATCGCCGTGATGCTGTCCTCCCCCCGAATTAGAAGTGGCAAACTCTTCTCAATGCGATACTCAAGCAGGTACTCAAAGATCGTCTGATTCATATGGCGCTTGAAAAAACGGCAGCATTCGCTCGTACAGATATTGACATGTTCGGCGATCGCACTGAGCGTCACATGCTCGTGATAGTGCTCCTGAAGATACGTGATTGTTTTTCTTAAACGTTCAATTTCCTTGTACTGAACCAACGGATCGGACGGAATTGCGCTCCACACGTTTGAATAAAGTGTATTCCAAATTGTTAAAAGTGTCTGACAAATTGCAAGCTCAAATCCGGCTTCATGTGCCTCATACGTTTCCACCAGATTCTGAATCAGTGTCAATACCTTTGACTGCCATCCATCATCTGGTACAAGATGTAGTCCCCCTAACAAATCATTTCTTGTTACCGGCTCGACATAGCGCTTGTCAATCACACTTCCCTCAAACCCATAAATCATGCGCGGATGAAACGTCACAGACAGGTAGTGGCAGTCACCCTGATTGAGCATGTGACCCGTATGAAGGGCATTGGCATTGCAAAAAAGGCCATCGCCCTGCTTTAAATGATACACCGTGTCATTCACCTGATACTCAATTTGTCCCTCCTCAATATAGGTTAACTCAACCTCTGGATGCCAGTGCCACGCAAATGCACCTCTCTCATAGGCGGACAGAACCTCATGACTAACAAATACCGGAAACTCATAGCTTCCGTGAAATTTCAGTTCTTTTTTTTCGTCATTGATTTTTATCTGCATAGATACCTCGTACAAAACAAACTTAATCGTTTTCTATTTTCTATATTTCTATTTCTATTTTCTTTATTTTGATTTACCTCAAAATAGTTATACTTTTTTCTAAAATAGTTGTTGCCATACTACTCCTCTCTCATTATAATTGTAAGTAATGGAAAGTCAAGTTTCTTTTCAATGCACGTTTGGGCAATCGGCCAGCGCTGCGGTCTGGTTTGCCTGTACAACTGCACATATTGCTTTTTTGCACTAGCACCAGTTGTACTGCACAAATTATTGCATTAATTGCTTTGCACTAATTGCTGCATCAACAATTCCATTATCATCTACTATGTATAGCAGCGCAGAAAAGGGGTTATCATGAAGATTTTAGTTACCGGTGGCGCCGGATATATCGGCAGCCATACCTGCGTAGAACTGTTAAACGAGGGATACGAGGTTGTAATCATGGACAACCTGTACAACGCCAATAAGAAGGCTGTTGACCGTATCGAGCAGATCACCGAAAAGAAAGTCACCTTCTACCAGACGGATATGCTGGACCGTGAGGGCGTAAAGGCCATCTTTGACAATGAGAAGATTGACGCTGTTATCCATTTTGCAGGTCTCAAGGCAGTTGGTGAGTCTGTTGTAAAGCCGATCGAGTACTACACCAACAACATGTCCGGTACACTGATTCTGTGTGATGAGATGCGCAAGCACGGCGTTAAGAACATCATCTTCAGTTCTTCCGCTACCGTATATGGTTCCCCTGCTGAGATCCCGATCACAGAGAACTGCCCGAAGGGTACTGCTACCAACCCATATGGCTGGACAAAGTGGATGCTTGAGCAGGTTCTGACGGACATCCATACCGCAGATCCGGAGTGGAACGTAATCCTGCTTCGTTACTTCAACCCAATCGGTGCTCACAAGAGCGGTCTGATCGGTGAGGATCCGAAGGGTATCCCGAACAACCTGCTTCCATATGTTGCACAGGTAGCCATCGGAAAGCTTCCATGCATCAATGTATTCGGAAATGACTACGATACACCGGATGGAACCGGTGTTCGTGACTACATCCACGTAGTAGACCTTGCAAGAGGTCACGTAAAGGCCATCCAGAAGTTAGCCGACA
Source organism: Wujia chipingensis (assembly GCA_963605535.1). GTDB lineage: Bacteria > Bacillota > Clostridia > Lachnospirales > Lachnospiraceae > Anthropogastromicrobium > Anthropogastromicrobium chipingensis_A. Next base: position 21,222 of record CAVCXB010000010.1, on the reverse strand, counting down.
AGGAAGGCGTCAGCATCTACAACCTTGGTACCGGAAAGGGCTACAGCGTTCTGGATGTTATCCATGCATTCGAGAAGGCTTGCGGCAAGGAGCTTCCATATGTGATTAAGCCGCGCCGTGCCGGTGATATCGCAACCTGCTACTCCAAGTGTGACAAGGCTGCCGCTGAGCTTGGCTGGACTGCACAGTATGACATCAACGAGATGTGCGCCGATTCCTGGAACTGGCAGACAAAGAATCCAACTGGATACAACGACTAATACAATGATTATTTCATTTGGTTCACGTGTCCCGTGACCGTAAAAAGAGCCGCCCAGCTGGACGGCTCTTTTTCTTATGCATTTTCTGATACGTTTTTATACAATTTTATAATTATACTTTTTTCATTATTAAGTTGTACTTTTCTTTCGCATTTTAAATTGAATTATGAGCGTATTTTACAGTGCTGCAATCGCATCGGTCAGTGCCTTAATCTGCTCGTCGGTTGTCGCCCAGCTGGTACAAAAACGCACAATGCTTCCTGCACCATCTGGAGCCTCTCCCCAATATTCAAAGGCAAAGTCTTTGGCAAGCGCTTCTTTCTGTGCATCGGTCAGGATCGGAAACTGCTGATTGGTCATAGAGCTTCCATACATGGAAATTCCCTTTGCTAAGAATGCTTCGCGCACGGTCATGGCCTTCTTTACAGCCTCGCCACAAATCGCTTCATACAAACCGTCTGTAAACAGCGTATCAAACTGAATGCCAAGAAGACGCCCCTTCGCCAGCATACCACCGCGCTGCTTGATCAGATAACGAAAATCCTTTTTCAGCGATTCCTTTAAGATGACAACTGCCTCGCCAAACAATGCACCACACTTTGTTCCGCCAATATAAAATACATCGCAAAGTCGTGCTAACTCTTTCAATGTAATATCACATGCCGGACTTTGCAAGCCATAACCAAGACGCGCACCATCAATAAACAGCGGAAGATCAAGTGCCTTGCAAACCGCATAGATATCGGTCAGTTCCTGCTTGCTGTACAGTGTTCCACTCTCAGTTGGGGAGGATATGTACACCATACCCGGCTGCACGATATGCTCGTGGCTGCCATCCGCAAAGTGCTTTTTCACGGTCTCCTCGATCTGTGCTGCTGTAATCTTTCCATCCTCCGACGGAAGTGCTAACACCTTATGGCCAGTTGCCTCGACTGCGCCTGTCTCATGGCACGCAATATGACCGGTATCAGCACAGATTGCACCCTGCCACGGCTTTAACGCTGCCGCGATGACAGTCATATTCGTCTGTGTTCCACCAACCAGAAAATGCACATCGGCATCGGGTCTTCCAATTGCCTTTTTAATCTTTTCTCTTGCACTCGCACAGTACGGATCCATGCTGTATCCGACCGTCTGCTCCAAATTTGTCTCCTGAAGCTTCTTTAAAATGGCTGGATGACAGCCTTCTTCGTAATCACACTGAAAATAAATCATTAGTAGTTCCTCTCTTTAATCGCTTGCTTTAATTGCTTGTTTTAATCACTCGCTTTAATTACTCATTTTAATAAATTAGCAGATTTTGGTGCAACAATCAGCTTTCCATTTTCTGCCTTTATGGTACCGCCCACGGTATACAAACACGTATTCCATGTTCCTGGCACTTCCAGAACAGCCTCTCGGTCTGCCGGATTGATAACAACAAGAATCTTTTCGTCTGCACTGCTTCGGATATAGGCAAGCGGCGCACCATCGGCTCCGTCCGACACAAACTCAATGTCACCGTCGCTTAACAGCGCACTGTGTGCACGGCGGATGGCAATCAGCTTCTTTACCTCATGATACAGCGAGTCTGGATTCTTTATCTGGTCCTCTGCGGTTGGGCTGTTTGGCTCTGGGTCCGTCGGAATATAGAGCTTTTCTGGTGATGCATTGCTAAATCCAAAGTTGACACCGTGATTCCACTGCATCGGAGAACGGGAACCGGTACGGCTATAACCACCCTCAACAGAAACCAGATTTTCCACATAACGAAGACCAATCTCATCTCCATAATAAATAAATGGCGCACCCGGCATGGTCAGAAGGAAGGCAAATGCTACCTTTAACTCATCGCCATGCAGTGTTCTTGCCAGACGGTCCATATCGTGATTTCCAGACGGAATGCAGATTAAGCCCTTTGCACCTGCCTTCTTGCGGCTCTCCTTATATTTTTCAACAAAAGCTGATGCACTGCCCTTTCCTCTGGAGGAAAAATATGGCTCCTCACAGCGAAACAGATCGTTGTAGTGGGACGGACCAAAGTGAAGCAGAAAATCCATATCAAAGCCTGCCTGCAAGGACTTGTCCGGCTCTCCCCATTCCGATACCATTGCTGCCTCTGGAAATTCCTGATCAAGGAATGGACGGATGCCCTGCCATAGACGAATCGTTCCAAGACCATCCGGGTCATTCTTTACAAGAGAACCTGCCATATCGACACGGAAGCCATCACAGCCCATTTTCAGCCAGAAACGCATAACCTTTTCCATCTCCGCGATCGTGGCCTTTGGACCTTCTGCATCCATCGGCTGCTGCCATGGGCGCTCACAGATATAATGACCATAATTCAATGCTGGCTGATGAGAGAAGAAATTTACGACACAGCAGCCGTCACGGTCGGAAATACCCTTGATGGAGCCAATGCCCTCCGGCTGCTCCCAAATATTATCGGTCCAAATGTAACGGTCGGTGTACGGATTTTTCTCTGCCTTAAGAGACTCCTTAAACCACGGATGATCGACAGACGTATGACCCGGAACCAGATCAAGAAGAATGTGCATTCCTCTTTTATGTACTTCATCAAACAGACGCTTTAAATCCTCATTTGTTCCGTAACGCGGCGCTGCGGTGTAATAATCAGAGACATCATAGCCCGCATCACCAAATGGAGATGCAAAGCATGGGTTCATCCAGATTGCATTGCAGCCTAACTCCTTAATGTAGTCCAGATGGTCAATGATTCCCTGAAAATCACCGATTCCGTCTGCATTTGTGTCCTGAAAGGACTGCGGATAAATCTCATAAAAAACCGCATCTTTTAACCACTGTGCCATACTTCATTTCCTCCTTTTTGACTGTCTTTCTTGACTGTCTTTCCTGACTGTCTTTGTATTCAGTCTTTGTTATTTGGACTGCTCTTTTAATAGTTGTTTCAGCCGCTGCTTTGTCGCCTCATCGGTGAATGCGGCATCCGCTGCTGATAACAGCATAGACTGCTCCTGCTCAAACGTAACGCCAAGCGTCTGCGCATAGGCAAACTCCTCTGCAATGGTTGTGCTGGAAATTGCTGGGTTATCGGTATTGATTGTAACACATAAGCCCTTCTTTACAAAATCCGCCAACGGATAGTCCCTCATATCTGCCACGGCATGGGTTTGGCGATTGCTTGTCGGGCATATTTCGAGCGGAATCTGACGTGCCCGCAGTAATTCTAGTAACGCTTCATCCTCGAATGAGCGAATTCCATGGCCAATACGGCGCGCTCCCATCTCGATTGCGCAACGCACACTGTCGGCACCTGCCGCCTCTCCTGCATGAAGCGTAAATGGTACATCAAGCTTTGCGGCAAGTTCAAACAACTCTCGATAATCGCTTGTCGGAAAAAGTCCCTCTGCACCCGCTATATCAAATGCTACCACGCCGCCATGCGTTACCAGATATTCCTTGGTTAAACGAAGCGTTTCTTCATTTGCTGCCTCGCGCCCTGGCCCACGCATCGCGCATAAAATCAGATTGCCGCAAAATGAGGTGCGCGCTAAGCCCGCAAGAGCCGCCTCTACCACCTCGCGCTGAGTAAGTCCGCCTGCTGTAAAGGACTGCGGTGCAAATCGAAGCTCCGCATAGATCACATTTTCCCGGCGAAGCTGTTCACTTACCAGAAATACGGCTTCGCTGATGCTCTCTTTTGTCTGCAGCAATGAAATCGGCAGATCGAAACGTTTTAAATATTCGTTCAAATCCTCGCAGCTCTTTGGAATGCTGAGAAGCTGCTCCAATTCTTCGTCCGATGAGGCCGGAAGCGTTTGATTTTGCAGCTGTGCCAGACGCTTTGCAATCGGAAGCGTAATTGCGCCATCTAAGTGCAAATGCAGATCAATAAAATGCTTGGGCAGTCTCATTGTCTGTGTCTTCATAATACTCCTTTCTTTTATTTGCATTCATTGCCTTTTACTATTTTTATTTTCTTTCATCTTGAAACTTCCAAATATCCTCTACAAGCAAATAGTCTAATGATTTAATTGTTCTTTTTAAAAGCGGGTCTGTTTTCATATTCGGTCTCATATCGCAATAATAAACACCATCCAATGGATTTAACTTTACAGTATATCCCTTATAATGCCCAGTTAAAAATGTAGTATTAACTCCATAGTAAGGCTCTTTTCCACTTCTTTGTACATCATTCAAAAAAATGGCAAAATGCGGAATTTCAGAATCAGTCAAACGATTATATAAAAACTTATCAATAAATATCTTATCAATACGATCTTTGCTTGATGTTTTCACTGATCCAATTGCCTTTAAATTTCCTTCTTTTTTTACAATTAGATCATGCTGATAATTCATAAAAAACTGATTTTCTCCTTCCACTTCGACAGGTACTCGTACTGTTCCTTCACTGACTTCAATTCCTATACCCGACAAAATATTTCGAATAAACCGTTCAAACAAATCCCCATTAATCTTTTTCGCTGTATTATTTTCATTTACAGGCAGTGCATCTAGTGTTGCTCCAATACTCTGTTGGCAAGTATAAACAAATCTATTAATAATATCTCTAGTTTCACACTCATTTTGTAATTCTCGCATATGAGGCATCGCTGATCGAAATATCTTATATGCATTCTCAAATTCTTGCACAGATAACATTAATCTACTATTAATTGGCCGAGTCACAGAAAAATGTCCATCCTCTTTATATTGGAAAAAACGATAATCATTTTCATTTTGAGAAACAATCACTGCTTGCAAACCGTTCGAAATAAACTCTAAATAATGAAAGCAAAATCTTGCATAATCATCTATTTGAATAAAATTTTCTTTTTCTCTTGCACGTTTTACCAATTCTTCCAGCGTCATCTTATTGATTCCCTCCTTTTTGCATTGTCCCGATCAAACTGAATCCATTCCTCAACTGTTTTTATCAATACATTATCAATTCGATTAATTGCCCATTGATTATATTCTTCATTCATTTCACATCCAATCCACTGCCTGCCTAACTGTTCAGAAACAACTAGCGTTGTTCCTGATCCCGCAAATGGGTCTAACACAAGATCTCCTGGATTACTCGCTGCTAGAATAATCTTTCTTAGTAATTCTTCTGGCTTCTGAGTCGGATGTTTTGTTTTTTCTCCCATGCCATTACATGTAGTAGGAATCTCAAGTACATCCTTTGGTTTAGCTCCTAATGGATTCGGTGTCCAAGTTGCTTTTGTAGCTTTTCCTTTTGCATACTGACTACTCTCTGCTTGTGGATGTGCCGGATATTTTAATGTATGTTCATTATATGGAATTCTCACTTCATCAATATTCATTGTAAACGTCTTTGATTTTCTTAACAATAAAATACTTTCATGAGAACGTCCCCAGTCATTTCCAAGATTTGCCTTATTTTTATAATGCCATATAAGCCATTTACACCCAGTAAAATAGCGCATTGCAGGGTGCTTTAAATCCGCAAGTATCTCTGTAAAACCGCAAATAAACAATGAACCTGTCGGTTTCAGAACTCTAGCCGCTTCTTTTATCCATTGCAACGACCATATTATGTATTGTTCCTGTGATTCGAACTTATCCCAATCTGCTTTTTTTATATTATAAGGTGGATCTGCAAAAATCATATCAACGCAACCATCTGGCAACTGTTTCAGCCATTCAATACTATCTTCCTGAAATAACAATCCATTTCTTCGGCTATAAACCGGGCGTTTTTTTAGGTCATTACTTGTTATCTTTCTGTATACCTCGGATAACTCTAGCGGATATTCAGGCCTATTACGCAACTCCTCTAATGTCATCTGAATATCTACTTGATTTTTTTTTGGCATTTTTATTTTCCTTTCCCCTAATACTAATCAATTTTACTTTCACTTTATTATACATCATCTTTTATTTTTTTTCCAGACTTACCTTCAAAAAAGAAGCCACTTATCAGCGAATAACTCAACTGATAAGCAGCTTCGATCATTTATTCTTTATCTATTTATCTATTCTAATATTGTTTTACTCGTGACGAAGTGCCTCGATCGGATTTAAGTTTGCCGCTGAAATAGATGGCAGCAGACCAAAGATGATACCGATGAGGGTGGAAAATCCAACCGATACCACGATGGAAGTACCATTGATTGCAACCGGCGTGGAGGACATCTTGGAGATAACCTCTGCCAGTCCAATTCCTGCTGCAACACCAAGCAAACCGCCCATACTGGTAAGAATTGCCGCCTCGGTTAAAAACTGTCCGAGAATTCTGCCCTTCTTGGCTCCAATCGCCTTCTTCAAACCGATTTCTTTGGTACGCTCAGTAACAGAAACTAGCATAATATTCATAACACCGATTCCGCCAACCAGAAGGGAAATGCAGGCAACCCAAATTAACATACTGTTTGTGGAGCTTTGCATATCCTGCAGTTGCTTTGCCTGCTGCATCAAATCCTCAGAACGATACGTGATACTAGAATCCGATACATTCATATCCTGATTCATGATGTTGGCTGCGGCCTTTCCGGCAGCTGCCATCTCGTCTGTTCCGCTCGCCTGAAGAATCAGATTCTGTGCCTCATCAAACTTATAGATTGTACCCCACACACCCTTCGGAATAAAGATATTTCCGCTTGATGAGCCATTCTGATAATAGGTCCAATACTCTTCCTCGGAATTGATCACAAGCTCACTCTGTCCGACCTGTGTACACACGCCAACAACAGTAAATGGCTCTCCATACATTTCGATTGTCTTTCCGATTGGATCCTCATCTGGAAAGAGTGAGCGCTGAATGGTCTCATCAATGACAGCCACCTGATGCTTTTTCTGGCTGTCTTCCTCCAGAATTTCTCTACCCTCCATTGTCTGATAACCGGCTGTGCCAAAATAATACTGATCAATGCCAAGTACAGAACAGCTGCTTAGCGCCTGATTATTATAGTAAATACTATTATTGTACTCGGAACGCACCTGATAAAATGCGGCGCGAAGCACATTCGGGATTGCCAGAATCTCCTGACGTGTCGATTCATCAAAGATCGGCACGCCTTCCGGAGACGGGTTCCATGTACTGATATCATACGTGTAATCGTCCTGCGACAGCTGAACCTTTACAGTATGGCGATTATTTCCCATCATGTTCTGCTTGATCAGCTCATTTGTTCCCTCAATGGTGGAAACAATCGCGATAATTGCCGCAATACCGATAATAATACCAAGCATGGTCAGGAAGGAACGCAGCTTATGTGACCAGATTCCCTGAAAGGATAATCGTATATTTTCAAACATTTACTGCTCCACCTCCCCACTGTACATTGTGGTCGGAGCGTTCGCTCCATTTTGCATGTCAAGTCCCACATTGGCATTGTTTTCCAAATTTTCATTGTCAAACGTGGTTATATCAGCATTCATGCCATCCTCATAACCCATACTAGCATCGTATATCATACCATCGTCATACATGGTGCCGTCCATACCGGTATCCAAACCAGTATCAATTCCTGGATCCATACTGTCATCGCTATACTCACTTGTTGTCTTGACACCTTCCTTTACGGTCTTTCCAAATGGTACTGCAATCATATCGTCATTTGTCAAACCGGACTGAATCTGGTAATAGCTGCCATATAAGCTCTTTCCGATCGTGACATAACGTTTTTCAAGAAGACCGGTCTGTGGATTTCTCGCATAGACGAAGTAGCGGTTATCTTCCTTCTTGACATACATCTGACTGATATAAAGTGAATCGGTATCGCCCTGTGTTGTCAGGCTAATATCAATATAAGAGCCATTTGTCAGGCCCTTGCCATCCTCCGGCGTGATATATGCGACAAACGGATAATAAGACAGGTTCGGATTCTGGGAGCCGCCCATCGTATCGGTGGTCGGATACTCGGAAACCTCTGTTACAACTGCGGTACAGAAGATCGTCGAATCCTCTGACCAGCTGGTACACGAAATTTCCATTCCAGGTACAAAGGTATCAAGAAGATCTTCTGTTACCGTACCCTGAACGTAATAGCCCTCACCGCCATTAATGATTGCAAACGGCTGTGTATAATCAATGTTATCCACATCCTGCATATCTTCCACAACGCCCTTTACGGTACTGGTGATGATGCCGTTCTTTGACAGTTCTTTTTGCTGTTTGGTATACTCGAGTTCAAGCTTTCTGCGCTCCAAATCCATATCACGCAGACTTTCTCTCTGAGACTGAATCTCCTTTGCCAGTTCCTCTGCCGTGTAAGAGCTAAAGTCCTCATTCTGGAAGGTCGGAAGGGAAATATCCGATGGAGAACTCAAACCACTATTATCTCCACTGCCATCATCACCGCCCGCTGCACTTAAGCCGTGACGGATGGACGCTGTCGCTAACATTGCCGTGCGTTCTTCGGAAATATTATAAGCACTCTGCGCGGTTGTCTGCTGTTCGGTGGATGGCTCTGCAATTGTCGGCGGTACATAATTTGGATTTTGTTCTGTCTTTGTTGCACCGCAAACACTACACTGATAATAATTCCACTGACCAGTTGTTCCTCCATCATAATAAAGCACATATTGATGTGCATTTGGATCTGGATCCGTCTGCTCGGTTTCCAGTACCCCACAAACCGAACATTGTCTTACTAAATAGCCCTTCGTCACACAAGTAGCTGGATTGTTAACAATATCCACAAAGGCATGTCCTGCCTTCTCGCCTTCCTGCACCACATAACCTTCTCCGCATCCATCACAGCGATAGGTCACGATTGCTGGGGACAGACAAGTTGCCGGAGTACGACTTTCTTCTATATAATTATGGGTATGAATAATTGGTTTATCATCCTCTCCCATAATCATTTTTGACAGATCCAGATCGTAAGCGGGCATTCCGCTCTCATTATAAAAACGAATGATCGCATATTTCTGATTCTGTACCAGCTGACGAAGCAGCGCATTGTCAAGCTTCGCATCTGCACCACAACGGAACAAATATGGAGCTTCCTTGCTTCCATCTCCACTTGTGGCCTGCTCTATTTTCGAGATTTCCTTTCCAATCAACTTTTCACCATTTGCATCGGTTGGATCCGGTGCGGTGGTTGGCTCTGGTGTTGGTTCGGGCGTCGGCTCCTCGCTTGGCTGTGTGCTCGGGTTCTCTGAGCTAGACTGCTCTGGACTAGTTTCTTCTGCACTAGACGACAGATCGGAACTGGACTGCTCTGCAGACGACTCAGAAGATGAGCTTGGGGATAGAATTTCAGAAGACGGCTCGGTTCCAGTTGGCTGCTCGGCACTTGTCTGCTCACCACTAGACTCCTCTGGTAATGTTGGTTCTAGACTGCTTGACTCCTGTTCAGAGGTCGGCTGCTCTGAGCTCTCCTCTGCTGACGAATTCTCCTCCATGGAAGAACTTTCTTCAGGCGAGGTTTCTTCAGTGGAGCTTTCCTCCTCACTGGAACTCTCTTCTTCAGATGAGCTTTCTTGTTCACTGGAACTCTCTTCTTCAGATGAGCTTTCTTGTTCACTGGAGCTCTCTTCTTCGGAGGAACTTTCCTCTTCGCTTGAGCTTTCTTCCTCTGACGAACTTTCCTCTTCGCTTGAGTTTTCTTCCTCTGACGAACTTTCTGTTGGTTCTTCCCATCCCGGATCCCAACCTGGATCCCATCCCGGATCAAAATCGCCAGGATTATATGGTGCTGTCGGGGTCGTCTTTAACAACTTATCCAAACGCTTGTAGCCATCCGAAATATCGAGTACCTTTTTCTGAATCTGAATCTCAAGATCCTGTAAATTCAAATTATCCATGGTCGTATCCATCTTCAAAATCGGATCACCAATATTGACCTTATCGCCTTTCTTTACTAAAACCTCGGAGATCTTTTGCGATGTCGTGACACTGATCTGCTGACGCTGATTGTTGACAACACGTCCATACATATACATATCTGAGCCGTAATCTGACGTTGATATACTGCTGACAGGAACGACCTTTACATAGGTATTTTCCTGCTTATTTTTTTGATATACATATACACCAGCTCCACAGCTGCCCACAATCAGCGCCGGAACCAGAATATAAACCGCTAGTTTTTTCATCTCTGCCTCCTCCCTGCTTAACCTTCCGCGATCTGTCCATCGCGGATATGAATGACACGCTGCGCATGCGCTGCAATCTCAGAATCATGCGTGATCATGATAATCGTAACGCCCTCTTCGTGAAGGCTCTGAAACAGTTCCATGATCTGCGCACCAGATTTGGAATCAAGCGCACCAGTCGGCTCATCCGCAAGCAAAATCTTCGGATGATTGGAGATCGCTCTTGCAATCGCCACTCGCTGACACTGACCACCGGACAACTGCGTTGGCTTATAATTCATACGGTCTTCAAGGCCGACACGCTTTAATGCCTGTGCCGCGATCTCCTTTCGCTTTCGCTTTGGAATACCCGCATAGGTCAGTGGAAGACACACATTTTCGAGTGCGGTCTGCTTCATCATCAGAAAAAAACTCTGAAAGACAAATCCAATCGTATTTAAGCGCACCGTAGAAAGTGCATTGTCTTTGTATTTTAGAATGTCTTTTCCATCCAGATAGAAACTTCCTGAAGTCGGTTTGTCTAAGCATCCAATGATGTTCATCAGCGTTGATTTACCAGAACCAGATGGGCCCATGATCGCAACATACTCGCCCTCCTCCACGCTGAAATTGACATTTTTTAAGACTGGCATCTCCTGCTTTCCCTGAAAATAACTTTTGTTGATATCTCTTAACTCTAACAGCATATAGACACCCCCCTTACTCCATGATCGTTCCGTCACCCGTGTCCGGCAAAATGGCATCCATGCCATCCTGGGTCAATTCATCTGGAAATGCAATATAATCATTCTCAGTCAAACCATCCAGAATCTGGTACTCCATCATCTCCTCATCCGTCTCACCAACGGTAATCTCCTTCTTGCAAACCTTCTGATTGTCATCGCAGCTCCATACATAGTACGAACCTGCATCCTCATTGGATACTACATAGTAAGTTGGAATCCAAAGGCCAGTCTTTTCCTCGGTATCTCCAGTGTCCTCCTGCATGATGACATGCTGTCCGAGCATCAAATCCATCGCCTCGTTGATGGTCACATAGAAATGGTATTTGCTGCTCTCCGCAGAGGAATCGGAAGAATAGCCACTCGTATTTGTATCAGTTGCCGGCTCTGTCTCAATCTTGCTGACCACGCCAGTGTAAACCTTGCTCTCATCGGCTCTTGGTCGAATAACCATCTGCTCGCCCACATATAAGCTATAAATATTCATCTCATTGCAGGTTCCCTTAATGCGATAATCGCCAGTTGCCAGAATAGTCATAAAGGCATTGGAGCCAGAGGAACCATAATTAGAATCACCGCCCGTCGAATCGGAATTGATCGTCTTTATCATACCATCAATATCCGCATACACAACGGCATTGTCAATATTTTTTTCCAGCTGTGAGCGTTCAAGCTGCTTTACACTGATGTTGTACTCCTGCTTATGAATCGAATTCTGAGCGGAAAGAATCTGAAGATTATATGCCTGCTTCTCGGATTCTTTCGCCTTGGATGCCTGCACATTCAGCTCATTTAACTGCTGATTCATTGTCTGAAGTGTGTTGTTCATCTCCTCCAACTCCAAATCGGCCTCCTGAAGCTTTTGCTGCATCGCCTCCACATCGTAGGAAAACAGCGGATCGCCTTTTTTCACCTCATCACCCACCTGCACAAATGTCTCTTTAAGCTGTTTATCCGAATCCAGCTTAATGTCCTTTGACTCCTGCGGGTCAACCACACCAATCAAACGTGTCTTTACTCCAAGCGCGCCCTGGTCCATAATGTCCGATACCGAACTCATATACACGGAACCCTCTGCCGATTCCGTCCCCGCAGAAGCATCCTTGTTATAATAATTTTTGTAATAATACCAGCCACCTGCCGCAGCCGCGACCAGTACAAGCCCGATCAAAACGATCCTCTTTCTCATACATGCCATCCCTTCCCACAACAGCCTTCTGTGCGGTTTGTTGTTCTTATTTCAGTCAGTTACAGTATATCACTTTCTGACAATATTGAGAAGCATCGAATTCTTACGATAAATTTAAGATGCAATTCTAGTTATTAACTTTTCTTTAAGGAAAAAATTAGAAATCTGGTGCAGGAATCTTCGTTCATTCAATGACCGAGTAGTTCACTGTATCTGAAAAGCATCAAAAAAAGATCAAAACCTCATCTTGGTTGAAAGAAAGGTTTTGATCTTTTGATAATTTTGTATTATTATAGAAGGAGTTAAGGAAACAATTATATTCTTTTTGTAATAAAATCAATCTAACAATTTTCCCTCTCTATATGACCACTCAAGATAGTTTGGATTTTGATAATATAAATCGGTATTAAAATTCGATATCTCATCACTAATAAAAGAAGAAAATATTTTCATCAGCTCTGAAACTTCATCTCCCGACTTGGCACAGTCCTCTATCATAATACTATATAATTTACCAATATCAAGAAAACTCGGGATCGAATACTTGCAAGCCGATATTGTATCAAACTCTCCCTGCTTTATTTTATAATAATCAACTACTTCATCACTAACCTGCTCAAAACTTAGGCAATGGTCTACCTCTGCATCATACAAAAGTTTTTTTATACCCTCTTCACCAATTTGATTCACAATATCTCCACGATGATTTTTCGTTTCTCTTGCAATATATTCAATTAGTGCACATACATAAAAATAATCATTTCTTTCCTTCTCTGTCATAAACTACCTCGCTCTTCACCAACGTCAAACAATCAAGTGCCGACAATGTATGGAAACTTATTTGATGTGTCGGATATTTAAATTCTGCCAACACCCAAAACTGCTTTCTATTTATTCGCCCTGCTAGAAAATCATTTACATAATTCCATACTGTATCATTTGCCATAGGACCCTCTACAATATCATAGGAATGCGTTTTTCCACTTCTACACTCTGCAATAAAGTCTAACCATGCATCTGATATTTCTGGAAATCTTAATATATTTAATTTTTCATTTGGTGTGTACTCATAGTAATTGATTATCGGATCACCAATTCCGCGATTCGCCCATCTTACTGCCTGCTTAAAATTATTGGTACAATAAAATCCCCAAGAAAAATCTTTTGTATACCTTGCCTTTCTTACTTCTGGATACTGAACAATCTCTTTACTCGCATGATATAGTTCCATTCTTCACCTCTTATTAAATGACCATCTTTTTCTGCTTACTTGTTATTATAATAGTAATAAAAAAAGTGTCTGTCAAGTTTTTTGCTCTTCCACATTTTCGATTGTTTTCTTTCGTTTCTTGTGGTATACCTATTTATGAAAATTTTTATTCAAAAAAAGACTGACTTTGAGAAAGGCTTATTATTATACATATGAATATCCAAAACATTGACTTATTTGAAATGCACGAACCCCTGACGGGTTCTTTCCCCTTTGCTGCCCTGACAGCTATTTTACCTGAGGACATCTCCTCGGTTTCAATTCACTGGCAGGACACGATGGAAATTCTTTTAATCCGTGAAGGAAGTGGACGAGTATCAATTGACCTTGAAAAAATTTCGGTAAAGAAGGGCGATATCTGTCTGATCTTACCAGGTCAGCTGCATTCTATTGACGCAGATTCAAACTCCTCACTGAAGATTAGCATGATTCAATTTCCGTTGTCTCTTCTTTCCGGAAGTACCGATAATGACGATGCCTTTGCATTTTTAGAGCCACTCTCAAAGGGAGAACAGGTTATTCCATGGCTGATCACGCCTGAATACGGTTGGTACGATGAGTTTCGTCAATGTTTTGAGGAGATGTTTCAGTTGCAGACCTTCTACTCGGCAGCCTACCCGCTCGGCATTAAAAGCAATCTGTTCCGACTCTTTTATCTGCTCTTTTATAATGAGCCGTTGGTAAAGCCAAAGAGTCGTCCACAAAAATCAGTGGTAAAAACAAAGCAGATCATCAGCTATATCACAGAGCACTACAGCGAACCACTGTCTACTGAACAGATGGCAAAGGTGTGTGGCTTTAGTGAGTCTCACTTTATTAAGTTCTTTAAGTCCACAATCGGCATCACCTTCACGGAATGCTTAAACAGTTATCGTCTGTCACAGGCATCCAGATTCTTGCTGTCAAATGCAGATGAACCAATTATGGATACAGCAAGAAAATGTGGTTTTAATAGTATTTCTTATTTTAACCGCGTCTTTAAGAAAAAGTACGGAATTACGCCAAGTGCGCTCCGCGCAAGTGCTCTGCCTATCCGAAATGAGACCACTCCGACCGATACAGAAGCAACATCTAGCGACACTTCTTCGGAGTTTATCGGCACAGAATCTTCTCCAGAGATGGCAGATCCATCGCTCTCATAACGATATCGCAATCGGCTGTCTCCCCTTCTGGTGACAGATTGGAATGAATGTAGCAAGCGCCCATGCCAAGTGCTTTTGCAGTGCGGATATCATCATACTCACTATTTCCAATCATCATTGTTTTTGATGGTTCCAGTCCCTCTGCATCTAATAGATTTTTAAAATACGCTTCATCTGGCTTTTTGCAATGATAATCTGAGGACAGACATACCTTATCAAAATATTCATAAATACCAAGATAGCGCATCTCGCTTTCCGTAAAGACCTGCTGCGCATTGCTGAGTACATAGAGTTTTTTGCCCTTTTTCTTTAGATGGGCAAGAAGCTCTTTTGCGCCATGATACAGACGAATATATTTTAGAGAAAAGCTGCGGAATACCTGAGCAGCATCAACTGCCTCCTGTACCGAAACATGAACTCCCTTTTCCTCATACAATCGCATAAATACGCGCTCCACCTGTGGCTCTGCAATCCGCTCTGGATGCGCATTAAAAAGCTGTTCCTCTTCATCATGCACCAGCTCACTATAACGCCAGCGAAGTTCCCAAGAGCCGTACTTTGCTCCTTTATAGGCATAATATTTTGCCATAAATTCCCACAGCTCATCTTCACCCTCATCGGTATGGATGTCAATAAGCGTACCATACAAATCAAAGAAATAACTCTCATAGTCTGGCAGCTTAGATGATACGATCGGTGTATATCGCTCATTTTTTATGTAGGTTCCTTTTTTGCCGCAACGCGAAATGCGAATGCCTTCACCGTCATTGATGGTGCAGATACTTCGTCCCGTTTCTTCCTTGTAGCTTTTCAAAATTTCATCCGTCTGCGGATACACCGTCAGATAAGCCAGATAATGCGGCATAATATTTAATGGCACAATGCCAAATCCGCTGCAATCCACATTTTCTCCGACTTCCTCGATACTGCCGGGTTCAATCGGGCAGGCAAATTCCATCGTATCACCAAGCACCATGCTGCCAGCACTGATACCAACAAGCACATGACGTTCGGCAAGCTCCCTTAAAATTTCCAGACTGTTATTCCATTTTTTCAAATGCTTACGCAAATAAAACGGATTTCCCCCCATCAAAATGACAACATCATATGCTAGTAAAAAGGTCGCATCCTGAAATTCCACGTCCACGCACTCCGGTTCCAAACCAAATTTTCGCATCAGGGCACTTAAAACAGGCACGTTGTCATCCTTTTCTTTGTACCGGCACGAGGCGGTTGTCACGAGCGCCGTTCTTTTTGAGATTGGCACCAGTGCCTTTCTAATTTCTTCCTCCAACTGTGGGGAGGTTATGCCGTCCGATGTCAGTAATATCATTTTTTCCTCATTTCTGTGCAGACAGCTATTTGCCACTGCACGTTTTTTTCTATATCAAGTATACCCTTTCCCATCCTATTTTGCAATACAAAAAGGCGCGCACCCTTCGGTGCACGCCCCTTAAAAATTATGTAAATGAAAATCATCAAAATGATTTAGAAGTCTACTTCCTCATCGTAGTAGCAGCACTTTAACAGCTTTGCCATCTGCTCTGGGTTGATGCTTCTTGGATTGGAACCGGTACAAGCATCGCCTACAACCAGCTCAGCAACCTGCGGCAGCTTCTCCATGAATTCCTTCTCATCGATGATTCCGCCCTCATAGTCCTTGATACAGGTCGGAATATCAAGCTGTGCATTCATGCCCTTGATATGAGCGATCAGTGCGTCAACAAGCTCTGCATCGGTGCTTCCCTCCAGATGAAGGAATCTTGCGATGTTTGCATATCTCTTCTGTGCTTCTGGCTCAACTGCGTTGAAACGGATAACCTTTGGCAGATACATTGCGTTTGCACATCCGTGAACAATATGTCCACCGCTGTAAGCTGCACCAGTCTTATGTGCCATGGAGTGAACGATTCCAAGCAGTGCGTTGGAGAATGCCATACCAGCTAAGCACTGAGCATCATGCATCTTTGCACGAGCATCCATATCACCATTATAGGATGGGATCAGGTACTGGCTGATCAGCTCGATTGCGTGAAGTGCTAACGGATCGGTGTACTCACAGTGCAGAGTAGAAACATATGCCTCGATTGCATGAGTCATTGCATCCATACCAGTATGAGCAGTCAGCTTCTTCGGCATGGTCTCTGCTAACTCAGGATCTACGATGGCAACATCTGGAGTGATGTTAAAGTCAGCTAACGGATACTTGATACCCTTCTTGTAATCGGTGATAACGGAGAATGCGGTTACCTCAGTAGCGGTACCGGATGTAGACGGGATCGCACAGAACTTTGCCTTTGTACGAAGTGTCGGGAAGTTAAACGGAATGCACAGTTCCTCGAATGTAACATCTGGATACTCATAAAATGCCCACATTGCCTTTGCCGCATCAATCGGGGAACCTCCACCGATGGATACGATCCAGTCTGGTCCAAATTCGGTCATTGCTGCTGCACCCTTCATGACAGTATCCACTGATGGGTCCGGCTCTACGCCCTCGAACAGCTTAACCTCCATACCTGCCTCCTGTAAATAGGAAACAACCTTGTCCAGAAAACCGAAACGCTTCATAGAACCACCGCCAACAACGATGATTGCCTTCTTTCCTTTCAGCGTCTTTAATGCTTCAAGCGCTCCCTTGCCATGATACAGATCTCTCGGTAATGTAAATCTTGCCATGATAACTCTTCCTTTCCAGTCTGGCCTTTTCGTGCCAGCTATCCATTTCTTTTTTTTGCATTTTGTTTGATCTTTTGCCTTGCTTTTGCAAGACTTTGTTTGTTAATTATCAAACAAAGTTACTTTATCACAGTTATCAAAAATAATCAAGCATTTTTTTGTAAATTTCACAAAAACTTTTTCTAAAAAAATTTGCCCTCATCCGTTTTTTTCCACAGATGAGGGCAATTTGTCCAATTTTTTTGAATTTGTGTTTTATCAAAGCCAGATTCTCACAGAACCGACTTTCTTTTCCAAATTACGATTCTCACTGATTTAACAGCTTTGCCAAAATTTCATTGACAGCAGCAGGGTTTGCTTTTCCCTTCATGGCTTTCATGGTCTGACCTACTAAGAAGCCGATTGCCTTCTGCTTTCCTGCCTTGTAGTCCGCTACCGACTGCGGATTTGCGGCAATGACTTCCTCTACGGTCTTCTGCAAAGCACCGGTATCGCTGACCATGCCAAGGCCATGCTCCTTTACGTAGCTTTCTGGCTCAATGTCATCTGAGAAAATCTTCTCAAAGACTTCCTTTGCTACGGTCTGATTGATTGTCTTTTTCTCGACAAGTGCGATCAGCGTTGCCAGATTCTTTGGGGAGAAATCAAGCTCGTCCGACTCCATCAGATGCTCCTTTAACAGACGCATTGTCTCCGTCATTAACCAGTTTGATACCTTCTTTGGTGCAGCGCCGAGTGCTACGGTCTGCTCGAAAATATCGGCCATGCGCTTGGAACCGGTGATGATGTCGGCATCGTACTCTGGAATCTCATACTCCGTCTTATAACGCGCACGCTTCTCATCGCGAAGCTCTGGCTGAGCAGCCTTTAAGCGCGCAATCCACTCGTCCGGAATCTGAAGCGGCGGCAGATCCGGATCTGGGAAGTAGCGATAATCCTGTGCATCCTCCTTTGAACGCATCGGGTAGGAATACTCCTTGTTGTCATCCCAGCGTCTTGTCTCCTGAATGACTTTCTTGCCCTCCTCGATCCGCTCGATCTGGCGCGCATGCTCAGACTCAATGGCACGTGCAATGGCCTTGAAGGAGTTTAAGTTCTTCATCTCGGTACGTGTTCCAAAGGTTTCTGTGCCAACCGGGCGAACCGATAAGTTGACATCGGCACGCATGGATCCCTCCTGAAGCTTACAGTCGGACGCACCCAGATACTGAATGATCAGACGAAGCTTTTCGAGATATGCAATAACCTCATCAGCACTTCTCATATCTGGCTCGGATACGATCTCGATTAACGGCACACCAGAACGGTTGTAATCGACTAGGGAGACATCCTCCCACTCGTCATGGACAAGCTTTCCGGCATCCTCCTCCATATGAATCTCATGGATGCGCACGATCTTTTTCTGATCGTTTACGTTGATCTCGACTCCGCCATCGTGGCAGATCGGATAATATAGCTGAGAAATCTGGTAGTTCTGCGGGTTATCCGGGTAGAAATAGTTTTTACGGTCAAACTTGCAATACTGGTTGATCTGACAATTTGTCGCAAGACCGACCGCCATTGCATACTCAACGACCTGTTTGTTTAAGACAGGAAGCGAACCTGGAAGGCCAGTGCAGACCGGACAGGTATGGCTGTTTGGTGCGCCTCCGAATGCGGTGGAGCAGCCGCAGAAGATTTTTGTTTTTGTTGCAAGCTCCACATGAACCTCAAGACCGATCACGGTTTCATACTGTGCCATCACACTTCCTCCTCTCTCGCCTGCTCATACGCAAAGCCCGCGCGAAGCAGTGTCTTTTCTTTGAAGCAGCCGCCAAGAAGCTGCATTCCGATTGGAAGCCCTGCCTTGTCCTTTCCACATGGAAGAGACAGGCCCGGAATTCCGGCAAGGTTTGCGGATATTGTGTAAATATCGCTCAAATACATCTTCATCGGATCACTTAAGCTGCTGCCCAAAAGCGGTGCGGTGGTTGGCGCCGCTGGAGCAAGGATGATGTCGTAGTTTTCAAAAGCCTTGTCAAATTCGTGCTTGATGAGTGCTTTTGTCTTTAGTGCCTTTAAATAGTAGGCATCGTAGTAACCAGAGCTAAGAACGAAGGAGCCTAACATGATACGGCGCTTTACCTCTGGGCCAAAGCCCTCGGAACGTGTCTTTTTGTACATGTTGTGTAAACCGTCGTATTCCTTTGTGCGGTAGCCGTACTTGACACCATCAAAGCGCTCTAAGTTTGAGCTGGCCTCTGCCGATGCGATAACATAGTAAGCTGGAATTGCATATTTTACCAAGCCCAAATCGAACTCCTCGACAATAGCACCCATACTCTTAAAGGTTTCTGCTGACTTGAAAATGGCTGCCTTTACCTCACCGTCAAGACCCTCACCAAAGTAATCTTTTGGAAGGCCGATGCGAAGACCTTTTACATCTGGTACCAATGCAGATGAGAAATCATAGTCCTCACGCTTAATCGAGGTGCTGTCCTTCTTATCATAGGAAGCGATTGTCTCCAAAACAGCTGCGCAGTCGGTGACATTCTTTGTCATTGGACCGATCTGATCCAAAGATGAGCCATAAGCGATCAAACCGTAACGGGAAACGGTACCGTAGGTTGGCTTCATTCCGGTAATGCCGCAAAATGCGGATGGCTGACGGATGGAACCACCGGTATCAGAACCAAGTGCAAAGTAGCATTCGTTTGATGCAACTGCTGCTGCACTTCCGCCAGAGGAGCCGCCCGGAACATGCTCTGGGTTGTGCGGGTTTCTTGTCACGCCATAGTGTGAGGTCTCAGTCGTGCTTCCCATCGCAAACTCATCCATGTTGGTCTTTCCGATGATTACACAGCCTGCATCCGTCAAGTTTGTAACCGCCTGTGCCGTGTAGGTCGGAATATAGTTTTCCAGAATCTTGGAGCTGCACGTGGTCAGCAGCCCTTTCGTACACATGTTATCCTTGATGGCTGTCGGAACTCCTGCAAGCGGTCCGGTCAGCTCACCCTTGTCAATTTTTTCCTGCACAATATCTGCCTGCTTATAGGCGCCTTCACGGTCGAGTGTCACATACGCATGATACTGTGCCTCGGTCTGATCAATCTGTGCGAACGCAGCATCGAGTGCTTCCCGCACGGAGATCTCTTTTTCTTTTATCTTTTTTCCCAGCGAAACCGCTGTTAATTTCTGAATCTCCATTGAACTGTCTCCTGTCTCTATGTTACCTGTTATCCAATCAATCTTTTTTATCAATCAATCTTTACATGTTTCTTAACATGCTTTATACAGTCTTTGGAACCTTGAATGCCCCATTTTTCTGTTCTGGTGCATTGGCCATTGTATCGCTGCTTCCGTCTCCGTTTGTAACAACGTCCTCACGGAATACATTGAAAACAGGGAATGCATGGCTCATCGGCTCTACATTGGATGTGTCCAGTTCACCGAGCATATCTATATAGTCAAGCATATCGGCCAT
The DNA here is from genome assembly GCA_963605535.1 of Wujia chipingensis. Taxonomy (GTDB): domain Bacteria; phylum Bacillota; class Clostridia; order Lachnospirales; family Lachnospiraceae; genus Anthropogastromicrobium; species Anthropogastromicrobium chipingensis_A. Next base: position 462 of record CAVCXB010000010.1, on the reverse strand, counting down.
ATCTTTTTTTGCCTGCTCTTTTTCCTCTGGGGAAAGCTCGAGCTTTGCTAAAATGCCGACGTAATCTATTGTTTCGTCATCGATTTTGTTTGCCATCGTGGATTCCTTCCTAATACATATACTTATAATCTATCTTTTATCTTACGAAAGCGGTTCGACGATTGTTTTGTCGGCGTCACTTGTTCCCGCGGCACCTTCTACGCACCTTTTCGTCTCAGTTACTGCGTAAGTCCGCTCCCACACGTTCCGCCTCGTAAAAGCAACTCGTCTCACCGCTAAGCTAGGTTACGATTATTACCCACAAGACCAGAAAGCCACGGGGTCAGGGGCAGTGGCACTAAAGTGCCGCGTGTCCCTGACCCCAATGGCTTTTTTATGCATTCTTGTAACGGTTATACTCGTCTACACAGAGAATCTTTCTTGCAAACTCAACTTCTTCCTTGGTAGGAGTCGGAACGCCCT
>CAVCXB010000009.1:0-42860 GCA_963605535.1 Wujia chipingensis | reverse complement strand
CTCCCTGTGTTATACACCACAGGCGTACCAACAGTAGGCCGTATACGAGCCTGAATTAAAGCCATAGAGATAAACAGATGTCGTAGTTTTTGTGTTTGTATGATTCGCTCCGTCAGGATCACGATGATGACCGCCTGTTGTAGCGCAAACTATAGAGTACGTTGTATTAGAAAATGCGACAGGAAAGGTTAATAAAGCTCCGTCAGCAGCTGACGAATTTACCTTTGCTAGAACTCCTCCCTGTTCTATATCCTACGCCGTGGCACTGAAGTCCTTCGGTTGGAACGCAATCGAAATAGAGGTTACGGCATCGACAGTTTCCGCCGAGTTAATCGCATTGCGATAAGCCCACTTTGTCTCGTAGGCAGATACGCCACTTTCGATAATCTCTTTCTGCAAGATTTTGAGTTGGTCAATCGTCAGCTCGTGAGGTTGGTTGTCGGCATCCATAAACGTAGCGGATGCGCCAAGCGTAACTAGGCCTGCGACATCATCGTTCGCCTTCTCGTCAGCATCTGCTTCAAAGCCTAGGCTGGAGATAAGAGTCGCTCCGTCCGTGCGCCAAGCGGTAAAGGCAGAGGAAAGCTCTGCGAGTTTCTGCTCCTTCACTTCTGCGAGAGTTGGGTCGGGAATCGATACGACTTCGTAGTAGTCGCCTTTGTCTTCGATGGTTGCGCCATTTGCATTGCACCAAGCCGCCGCTTGAGAGTATGCCTTGTAGCTATTCGGTAAAGATTCATCGTCTTGCAAAGGCTTCGCAAATTGTGTTCCGAGCATAGTATTAATTCCTCCGATGTGTAAGGTAATGTGTGAGCCAACAATAGCACCAGTTTTAAAAAATCTTAGACACTTTTGTGAGAGGAATTAAACATCAGGGATTCTTCAACTACTGCACCCCTGCATTGCACAGGGGTGTATGCACTACTCTTTGCAGATCGTTTTAATCGTGTGAATCGTACACCAAGATTTTTCTAGCGTACGAACATCTTCGCTAGACAAGCCACCATCGTCTCTCGCATCGTCACAGATAGAATCAATCTTATCTAAAAGATGAGTGATTGATTGTTCCGCACGTGCTTTTAAAAGTTCTTTCAGTTCCATTTTCTTCTAGCCTCCGAACTTGTTGGCAATTTCAATGAAGGCATCGATGTCGCTACGGTCAAACGTAATTCCGTAAAGCGTTACCTTTCCACCTGCTTTGTCAAGAGCATTGACTGCCGAAGCACGAGCCGTGTCAAGGTCAATCATTGAATCCGCATCAACTACGCCAAGGCTCTTTAGCAATGGTTGCTCAAGCATATCTTGCGAGGCCTTCGCAACGTACGGTACGAGGAAACCAAAGCCAAACTGCGCTACGCTTGTCGGTGCGTTTGGGATAACTCTTGTGAGCAGGAATTCGGATAGCACTTCTGGTACTTTATTTGAATGCAGTTTCATAACGATGCCCTCCACCTACTACTAAGAAGTAGTCGTTGTGGTTGATGTCGCAGGGGTGATTGTGACGTTACCCCATCCAGGACAAACCGATGTGTTCGGCACAACCGTCTTTGTGATGCTCGCCACAAGCGTTTGAAGGGCTGTGATGGCGGCAGAGTTCGTAGCGATTCCTTGAGTCGCAGTGGCGGCAATCAAGTCCATCTTACCTGCGGTTTGTGCTTCACGCACTCGCATATCTGCAATCTCAGAAGCGATAGATTCAAAGCGAGCGTTAATCTCTTTATCCGAAACACGAGCGGCTTTGTAAACTTCAATGCCCACCTTGTCGGAATACTTTTCCGCTTGCAGTTCGGCAATGCGAGAGTTAAGCGAATCGATGTAGGCATTGTTGGCCATAGAGTTACCGCCAAGCAATCCACCAAGGATTCCGTTGCCGTTGTTGTTCAAGAGGGATAACGCAGTTCCTGCAATGCCTAAACCAAGCCCAGTTCCTGCAACTCCTTTCGAGGCAAATTCAGCCATAGATAGTTCTCCTTAAGAGAGAAAACTCTAAGGTTTTATTTTGTGAAGCTCTGTGGGCTTATGGGATGTGGCGCATTGGCCAAGAGGGAATGGGTTACTTTGTTGATGGAAATTCAAAACAAACGAGCGTCTTGCAACGTCTACACTTTATCCGAAGAACGCCTTGCGTATCTTCGGAAGCATCAAGTAATCTGTGGGAGCAATTAGGGCAGCGGTGTTGTTTCATAGTCATAACATTCTCCTTATTGATTATGAAACGTTGATAGGAAAGAACCACTACTATTTAACTGCTCGCAAGAATACTGACAATTCGATGCTTGTCAATTGTGTCTTTATGCTAAGTAAAAACCCCAATGAAAAAATCTAACGGTATTACACCCTTCGTCAAAGAACCTTTAACTTTGGGTGTGCAGTAGTTACCCACTCCACAATGCTGTAATTCGCTCCGTTACTACGGAGCGTTTCAGTTATGCAAGAGTTACTTCGCCAACTCGGCTAATGTGTCTCGCTCGCTTGCAAGCCTTCTAGCCAGTTCGTCACCTTCCCCAAGTAAGTCTGCACCTTCGCTGAGAAACTTTCGGCAAGCGGTGTACTCGGTTCGGTAAGAGCGGTCGGGACTGGTAGCGGTTCGTTCGGCTTCACGAGCGTCTGCTGTGCGCATCCGCTTAAGCAAATTATCACGCTCGCTACGAGCATCGTCAGCCCGACGATTCGCCAGAACCAAGTCGCTAGTCGCTTTAGATAATTTCGATGCATATTCTTTCTCCTGCTTGGCAGTGGCCTCGGCTAGCGAGGACTGAATCTGTGCAATCTGCGCGTCATACTTATGCGCTTGGTAAGCGTACGTTAGCGAACCTACAACGAAGCACAACGATACAACCCAAGCCACCTTGAAGTAAGTAGTATCAACAGCCTTAAGAACGAACGAAGCGATAGTTGACCACATTATTCTTCAGTCCTCAAAAAGAGTTTCGCTTCTCTTTCACGCCGTGCTTTTAATCCGGGGAGAACTTTCCCGCCGGCTGTGCAGATATCTAGAAACTCGTGCGCTGCTTTCTGCTCTTGGTTGCTATTAAGGTAGTGCAGTAACTTGGGAGCCTTGCGACGTAAATCACCCACATTGAAAACGAGACTTACCAGCGCGATGAACTGCCACTTGGTTACTTTGGTTTTGACATATGCGCTCATGTCTCGTGCGCGTTCGATGATGTCTGATGCTAAGAAGTCCTCGGCATCGGCATGGCTAATACTGTCGCTTTCCTTCACGCCTTTGGTATGTCCGTAGCCAATAGTCCAAACACCAGCGGGACACTTGTAAGCGTGTAGCTCGCACCCTTCCTCGTTACGGATAAAGTCAAGTGCGATTAAGGGATCGTATGTTGTGAAGTTTTGGTATCTCATTTTTTCAGTCCTCTATTCTTTAATTGCTCAAGAAAATGCTGAAGCTGTTCTGGAACGAAACCCGGATGAATGCGCCCTAAGTTCTCCAAGATGGAAAGCATTTCGTTTAATCCGAAGGCGCCAAGGAACGCAGTTTGAATGCAGTTAAATCCGGTGATGACATCGAGCCCATGGGAGAGGGCACAGACTGAGAGGATGAGAAATTTTTTGATGATGCCTCGGCATCCGATTGAGCTTTGGTACTCGCCCAAGTAACAGGCTCTATACACCCCTGCCACATAGTCCGCGGCCATCAGCACGCAGAACCAGCCAACGGCTAATTCATGACCGCCAAACGCGGCCCCAAATAGCCACCCCAAAATGCCACCTATCAGGTAGACAAACCTTTCTGCCTGTGTTGGCATCGCATCTAGAATATCTCGAAACATTCGGAAGCTCCATGGTTCTCTCCTCAAGCGAAACACTAGCACCCGAAATCAAAAATCTTGGACACTCTTGGCAGGTCGCGAGTGGTTTCTCAAAGTGTTACCGAATCATCTGTAGCGTTTTGATTTAAAAGTGAAAGGTCGTGCGCTCCGACCGCACCAATGACACTCTCTTAGAACTCGGCATAAGTCGGTATAACCTGTTTTTTAACGAAATTTTCCTAAGCGTTTTGCGGTAAACTCGGCATAAGTCGGCATAAGTCGGCGTACTTTGTTACCTTTCTGTTACTGAAACTGTTACCGCCATGGCTTCTATTTCTAAGACACCCGCTGGAACCTACGCCGTGAGCTACCGCTCGAACGGCAAACAATTCAAACGCACATTCAAAGACAAGCAAACCGCCGTCCGCTTCCGAGACGTAGTGGACTTAAACCCACAGGCTAAGGCAACGCGAGTAACCGTTGGCTCTCTGATGGAGGCGTACCGCGATGAGCGAACGGTACTCAAGCGCGGAGCACGTTCTGAATCTCTGCGCTTGACCGCGCTCACACGCCGACCCTTCGCCCAGATACGTTTGGATAAACTTACACGTCAAGACCTGCAAGCTTTCGTTGACAGACGGGCCACTGAGGTCGCACCCGCCACCGTGCATCGGGAAATCGATACGCTCTCTGCCGTATTCACTTGGGCCAAAGAGAAAGAACTCATCTTGGAGAATCCTACCAAGGGCTTGCACTTACCCAAGATGCCCGAGCATCGGGAGCGCGTAGCCTCCAAAGAGGATATCGATAAGCTACTCCTAGCCTGTCGCTGGGATGGGGTGTCGCCTCCGAGAACGCGGATACAAACAGCGATAGCCGCGTTCTTATTCTCCTGCTACACAGGGATGCGCTCCGGGGAGATAACACAACTTGAGGAATCTTGGATAGACGGATGCGTTATCCATCTTCCTGCTCCCGTAACGAAGACCGCCAGCAAGAGGGACGTCGCCCTTGGCCAAGAAGCGCTACGCATTTTGAATCTAGTCCGAGCGACTAATGGTAGCAAACTCTTCCAGATGACAGCCGCGAGAAGGGACGTGCGCTTTAGAAGCGTCCGAGACAAGGCGGGACTTGGGCCTGTGTTTGATTCGCAAGGTAACGTGATTAAGGAAGGGCTACACTTCCACGATGGTCGTGCCACTTTCGCCACTTGGGCCGCGAGTCCCGACCCCGAGACGGGAGCTCCTCGCTTGGACGTGATGGCTTTGGCACGACAGACAGGACACAAGGACTTGAAGATGCTGATGCGATACTACCGTGCGACGGCAGAAGAGATTGCGAAACGATTGAAATAGGATGAGTTAGATGTTAGAGATAGTAGGCGCTTTAATTTTCATGGCAGTTGTAGCTGTCTATCTTAGGTTTAGAAAGAATGCGAGCGAAGAGGATAAGACGGTTTCGTCTATGCTTACTCTTGCCCTTCTTGCTGCTCCCCTTGTCTTCTTAATCCACTACCTGATAGGCAGGCTGTAACTACAGCTTCAATATCTCCCGTGCAAAGATGGGATCGTTAGCGGCGGAGCGGTACTTCAAGATGCGAGCATCGAGCCACGCTTCAACCTCCGCACGTACCCAACGCTTGCGCCCACCCTCAACCAATTGGACGGGGCTAGGGAATGTAGGCTCTTGCAAGATTGCACGTAGTCCTGAGGAGTCCGCCTCGTATCCGCACAACAAAGCCACTCCGGTTGACGTCAAGAGTTTGGCGTGACCGAGCTTCACAACTTCCATTGCGATATCTTTTGCCATCTTATCCATAGGTATCTGTTCTCTCCAGAAGAATGTCCATAACCGAGCGCTTCGTTTTCAGGCGCTCAGCCACTGCGTCGTCTAATGTTTGGTTGGCGACGATGTTGTAGATATAAACAGGGCGAGGATGTCCTGCCTGCGCTTGGCGAGTCGGGCCAATGCGCTCGATGATTTGCTCGTGCTCCTCTAAGTTCCAGCCGCGCGAGAAGAACACAAGGATGTTCCCACCGTCTTGTAGGTTAAGTCCGTGTCCGCACGATGCTGGGTGCGCCAGCAGTAGAGGAATCTTCCCCGCGTTCCAATCGCGAATTGTCTTCGGATTGGCATCGAGAACTTTCGCTTGTGGAAAATGCTTCCGAATACGCGCCAGCTCGTGTTTGAATTGGTAAGAAACGAGAACCGGTGCACCCGATGCTTCGGCAATGATTGATTCCAGCGCGGATATCTTCTCGTCGTGCGTCTCCACATACTCGTTACCCTCCGTATAAATTGCGCCGCCTGCGAGCTGTAAGCAACGGCCCGTCATAGCAGCGGCGTTCGGACTCTCGACTGACTCGCCATTGGCAAGCTCAATATAAAGTTCCCTTTGCATGCGACGGTACAAGTCCATAGCCTTGGTAGGTAACGTAACTCGCACATCGCTTTCAATGGGCTTATCAATCGGGAACCAATCCTCTGTATTAATCTTGAGCGTGACGTCCTTGAGCCGTTCTTGAATCTGCTCATCAGCGAAAGGCAGAAGCTCATACTGCACGGCGAAGGCGTTGGCCCCCACGCGCTTGGGTGTAAAGAACTGCTCGTGATATGCAGACATCGAGCTACCAAGGCGCTTGCCTTTATCGATGAACCACATCTGTCCCCATAAGTCCTCGTACCCATTAGGTGCTGGCGTACCCGTAAGCTCGATGAAGCGGTTGCAATACAAGTGCGCAACCCTTCCTAACTCACGAGCACGCATGCTCCCTTGGCGCAAGCGGAACGACTTCAGCCGCGTAGACTCATCGGCTACGATGATGCGGTATGGCCACGAGCGTCCCCAATGCTTAACGAGGTCAGGGATGCGCTCGTAGTTCACGCAGTACACATCCGCTGGTGTCTCAATAGCTTTAGTGAACTCGTCCCTTGAGCCAACGGCAGACAGCACACGCAATCCACGCAAGTGTCCCCACTTGGTTGCTTCATCTGGCCAAGTGGTTGCCGCCACGCGCTTAGGTGCAAGCACGAGCGCTGGGCCATCCTCGAAGAAATCGAGGAGCGTCTTAAGCGCTGTGAGTGTAGAGACTGTCTTGCCTAAGCCCATGCCAGCCCACACAGCAACACGCGGATGCTCCACGATGGAATCGATGATGAGCTTCTGATAGGGACGAGGGACAAAATTGACCATGGCTAGTACCTGAAGCTTGCGCTCCTCTTATCTGGAGCATATCGCCACGCGAGAATCTCTCTGCGAGGGATTGTCTTGGTTGGCCAAAGCGCTGGAACAAACGAGTCCCGTTTACGCCACGCGTACATACAAAAGCCGTCAGGAAAGGCAGTACTTTTCACGCTGACAAGAAGCCGCAGTCCGGGCAATGGCCACGTGCGTTCGTCGCACGAGCGAAAGGCTGTCCACTCTACCATCTTTTATTCTCCGCACGACGATAACGAATGTCCAAAATCTCAGAGTACAGTTTGTTCGCCTGCTCCTGAGCCTTCGAGCCTTCCTTAGCCAAGAGGACATTAGCCCAGTAGAGGACATCCGCAATGGCTTCCCGCTCACGGAAAGCTGTCACGCTTGAGTTGCCATCTTGGCGCTCAAGTACACGCTGGCACACGTTAAAGCACGCGCTGGCAAGCGAGCGCTCGTGCTCGATGCGACTGCCTGTCTTGGCTAATAGTACGAATCTTTCATCCATGCTTCTCTCCTAAAGTAAGTCCTGAGGATTCACGTCCTCGTCATCGATTACAAACACGCGGCATCCAGCACGCTCCATCCGAGCAATCTCTCGCTCTTGATGCGGACGGAGCTTCTCGCCTGGCGCCTTGAACTCAATCCAATAGTGCTTGCCGTTGACCATCACGAAACGATCGGGTGCTCCACGGCGTCCCTCCCACGCGCACTTGCGTACGTCAAGGCCGAGTGCCTTACAGCGCGCTAGGAATTTGCTGATTACTCGTCCCTCCGGTGTCATTGAACTGTCTCTCCTCTCGTAGAAGCCCACGTAGAGAGAACTTCGATTAACGTGTTGACGCCAACAAGAATCTTCAGGCCCACATCAAGCGCATCAAATGCCTTCATCTTTATCTCAACGTCCTGCTTGTCGCTCTTAAACGTTACTGTTATAAGGCCCGTCTTAGTGTCAGTGTCAACCGACATGTCTGTTGACCTTAGCTGTGTTACTTTTTCCATGGTTAATCCGCCTTCTTATATCGATTGCCTACGAAACCATCTACGGCAAGTGGCAGTCCGTTGTAGATAGGGTTCGTAGGCTTAGTCATAATGGATGCCAAAAGGTCGTATGCCTTCTGACCCTTGGCTTCCGGAACTTCACAAACTATCTCATCGTGCACGTGCATCACAGGGCACATGCCGGCTTTCTCCAAGCGCACAAGCGCTCCGCACAAGAGGTCACAGCTCGTTGCCTGCACCAAGTTTTCCGTGCACTTTGCGCCATGGGTTTCGAGCCTGCACCATTTGCGAATCTTCTGGTCGATGCCAAGGTAGGTAAATGAGCCGGCTTGAGCGTCATTAATACGAGGCTTGGCGTACACGAGTTTGCGCCCCGCTGGTAACCTTAGTGTCAGGTATTGGCCATCGTAGTGGGCCACGATGCCACGGCGTATAGCGAAATCCGTGCCGGGATTCTCGATGGCATTGATGCACGCCGTGCCAACTAAATCCCAGAACTCAGCGATATGCGGATTCGCAAGGCGCCAAGCGCGCTTGACGGCATCCACGGCAACGAAGGTGTGCTTGTCTAGTCCGCAGGTGCGGTCGTTCTTTACGAACCAATCCCAAGACTTATCGGCTTCGGTAACAATGACGGGATCGAGGGCAGCGTAGATGTCGTCGGCCGTTGCTTTCAGGTTCATGCCATACCCGTTGGCGAACGTGACAAAAGCACCTGCGCCACCCCCATACCCCAAGGCAAGTTCCAAGACTTTGCCCATTTGACGTTGTGGCTTCGTCACATCCTCCGGACGAATGCCAAATGTCTTACCGTAAGTCATCTTGTACAGGTCGTGACCGCGGCCTGCGTCGAAGGCACGAAACGCCTCGAGTTTCCAGTCTTCTCCTGCTAACCACGCGAGTACGCGGCCTTCGACGTTAGACCAGTCGGCTACTGCAAACGTTTTACCTTCGGCGGCTACGATGAGCCCACGAAGGCACGTAGAAAGAACAGGGCGCACGTCCTCATAGAAGGACTCAGCGACTCCTGCCTTGATTAAATCGATGGCTTCAAAGAAGCCTGCTTCCTTGAACGCTGGGCGAGCTAAGTTCTGCGGCTGGAAGATGCGACCTGCGAAACGACCCGTGCGCATAGCGCCACGGAATTGGAGCGTGCCACGCAAGCGACCATCTGAAGAAACCGAGTCAAGCACCCGCTCGTATTTCTTGGCCGATGTCGCCGCGCTCGCTAGGCGAAGGCGCAGTAAGTCCTTCACGGGCTCCGGCACATCGTCCGCATCAATCTTTCTCTCAACCTCCGCCTTCGTCAACGAAGACAAGCGCCAGCCGTATTGCTTCTCGATGAAATCGAGCATGGCGTCACGCTGTGTGGCTCGTGTCACGGCACCGTCTGTAAGTTCACGTGTCTTCTCAGCGAGCCCTTCCTTATGCTCCTTATCAAGACGCAAAGCACCCTGCGCAAGTTCGGTATCGATGCGATACCCACGGCGGTTAATCGCCGCATCCGTCAGCTGAATCTCGCGCTCCTCCCTAGTGCAATTGAACTTAGGCAAGCGCTTAAAGACCTCACGCATCGAGACGATATCCATCCGGCAATACTCCCTAAAGAGTGCCCAATCCTCAGGGCGATTCTCTTTAGTAGCTCGTCTATCTTTCCAATTCTTTGGGAGTGGCTTACAGAACATATTCACGAGCCGTGAACCGTCGGCCATCTTTGATTCGCTCTCTTGTAGCCCGAACACCTTGCATAAATCTGCAAGTGCTCCGGGCAAGCCGTGCTGGTACGCAATCACCATAGAATCAATGATGCGCTTGGGACTCCAGTCGTATTGGGGTAGCACGTGAGCGAGTACCACGGAGTCAAACATCATGCCGTTGTGGAATACGAAGCGCGTTGTCTCGTCTTTGAGGACGGCTTCTAGTTCAGCTGGCATTGCTTCACACGTCGCATCCCATATCTTGGCAGGGCCTTCACCGATGGCATACCCAAAAAGCAAAAGCTCGGCAGTCTCGGCGTACTTGTGCGAGCCAAAGGCTATGGATGCCTCGTTATAAGTTTCAATGTCAGCGTAAACAATCATCGTACGTCCTCTATAAATTGGGTGGAGACAAGACGCCCAGAAGCGGGAGGAAAGGAGGAAATGACACCTCTCTGTTAATCCTTGGAGTAGTAACCGCGCTTCTTTAGAACCGTGCGCTTTGTACCTTGCGCCGGCCGCCACCCGAGCACTACAAGCCTCTCGTCTCCTAAGTAAGTCCCCGCCCTTGGGTAACTACCCCGAGGCCCTATCGCAGGTTCAACGGGGACTTACTTAGGGAGCCTTTTAACAAGGCCCCCGACTCGTTACGCAAACGCTCCGAGATCGTCGTCCGCGTCGTTCTCGGCTGACGAAGCTAACGCTTCGAAATCATCCGCAGAGGCACGGATGCCAGCGCCTGCGAACGGCTCACCCTCGCAGCGATAATGAAGGGATACCAGCTCGAAACCCACGCCCTTGGAACCGCTCACGTCGTAGCACCACGTTTGCACGACCACGTCCACGTAGTCGCCCGACTTCGGCATATCCGCTGGCGCTGTTAAGACGCGCTTTAAGTCAGCCGAATAAACAATGGGTGCGCTGTTCTCCTCACGGCGCTTAGCATTGAAGTAGTAGTAATGCTTGTCGAGGTCGTGCTGTAAGCCACGCGTGTTCTTGTTCTCGCGAGCGTTGTTGTAGAAGCGTTCAGCCTTAGCGCCAAACTTATCCACGAAGGCTTCCTTGATGCCCTTGATAACAAGGGCGCGGTTCTCTTCGTCATCTTCTGCGATGACAATCTGGGCGCTATAGAACTTGCGTCCGTCTTGAGAGAAACGGTTTTCTTGCGCAACGGCCAACTTCGGATAGTTGACTCGCACATTCTTCAAAATAACTTTAGACATATATCACCTATAAATTTTATAAATTAAAGAAAATTACATCATAGTTTTATTCAATCGCTTCGAAATCTGACTTGCTCGCCAGCTGGATTGCTGGACGCTTGTCGGATTCCGCTACAACTGATGGCTTGCCCTCGGACTGCGTAATGCAGTCACGGATTTTTTGCTGTTGTTGGGCACCCAACAGCTTCGGATTAGCCTTGATGGCTGCTTCGAATTTCGTTGGCGAGATAAGCTTGAAGTCGTACATCTCTTCACGCTTCATCCGCATAGACTTCATGAGCTTCTCAACCTGAGCATCGTCCGCCCACTTGCGCGGCCCTTTGCGACCAGCCACGAGCTTGTAGCCCGGGATGGCCACGCCTTGACCGAGTTGCGCCGCCACGGATTCGCGAACCATATCGGCCCACGACTCTAGGGCTGGGAGGAGGGAGTAGGCACGGGCGAGTTTCTCAGGATCGTCTGGCACACGAATAACCTCAATAGCCTCGGGCTTCTTTTCCTCAGGCTTGTAATCAACCAATGCGGCTTCGGCCGCTTGTTCAGCTAGCTTGGGGCATTTCGCCTTGCCACGGCACCAACGGCATACCGTCTCTTCGCAGCAGTAATCATCGTCGGTAACCTTCTCTTTCTCTTCGTAAATCTTGATGGCACGTGCGCCACGTGATTGGATGTTCTTCTTGAACGCGGCAAGCATCTCAGTAGAAAGCTCCCACTGATTGATGCCGCCACAGCGCGGTTGAACAATGGCCAGGTGCACTGTCTTGATGTCGTCATACAGCATCGAGACCTCATCAAGAAGCGCCGCGGCGTAGATGCATAGCTGCTCGTTTCGTTCAGCTACGACCGGAACGCCAGCGCCGTACTTGAGGTCAATCACCCACATGTGGCCCGAGTAGGCAAGGAGGCAGTCAATCGTGCCCTTAGCGCCTTCCTCGCTGGTTACGTCGGAGATGTCTACAGGATGCTCAAAAGCAAAATATGCACTAGCATCCGTCTTGCGCGCTTTTGCGATTTGGTCTGCAACGAAGGTCGTATACATGGCGACGTTATTTGTCATCTCTTCGCCACATTCTTCGGCAAATTTCACATCACAAAGCGCGCACTGTTCACCCTCCAACATTTGCCGAAGCGTTCGTTCAGCTAGGGCATGCGCCTTCGTACCCTCCGCGGCGTAAGGCGAATCTTCGTTGGGGATGCCCTTCTCTAGGTAGGGAGCCGCCAGGCAACACGCCCATGTGTGCGCATGCGAGGGGCTCAATACTGCATGTTTGCCTGGCATCTTTAGGCCTCCTCTAGCGCCTTACTTGCGTTAGCGCAGAAAGCCGCAATCTGGGACGCATCCAAAGCGCTAAGCTTCTTTACGCCCACATCATCCAAAAGGCCACGCAAAACATCTGCACCTTTGGATTTCAGAATTGCGCTAGCGATTTTGCGAGCGCTTTCCAGCGTAACTTTCGGAGCCTCAGGCTCCTTCGCGACCTTTTTTGCTTCGGGCGCTCGTTCAGCTACAGGGTCGGACGCGGATTTTGCTTTTTGCAAAGCTTTGGTTTCCGCTTTTTCCCCGTCAAATGGCGGTTCCTGCGGATCTTCTCCCGGCTGTACAGGGATAGCTTCTTCAATGTCCGCGCCACCGCCAGCCTCCCAATCTTTGACGGCTTCGGCCTTAGCAGCGGGCGCCGCTGGCTTAGCAGCGGGCGCCGCTGGCGCTTTCGTTTCGAAGCGTTCGGCGTTCGCAGCCGCTGGTGCCGCCTTGATGGCGGCTGCGAGAGCTTGCATAGCTTCGGCGTGCATTTTAAGCGCACCGGCTAGGCTTTCAAGCGAGCTTTCTAGACTCATGTTTTTTGTCTCCTTTACTAGTTACTCTTGACTACTTTCTAGAAGCCGGCTACACGTAAGCAGCAGGCTTTTAGAAAGCGCCCCAGCGCTGGGGCGCCGTCGCGACTTATCGGTTTACAGTGAACCGCGCAGGGCCTCGGTGCTGTTTGACGTCTTTCACGTCTAAACTAGACCCATCATCAAAGAAAAAGGTCTTTGTCTGAGATTCCGGTGCATAGGTTTCGCAGCTCGCTAAGATGCTCGCGAGTTCGTCAAGCCACGCTACTCCCCAGATTGACTTGATCTTGCGAGAGTGGTTTTCTTCCGGCGGAAGCGCTGCGCTAAGCGTCGCGAGCGCTTCGGCTTGCGTTACCGGCTTATCAGCTGCGGCCATGTGGGTGCGGGTGCGTTTCGTTTTTGTCATTTTGATTTACTCCATAGCGTTTAAAGTTAAGTTGCGAGCTGTTAGCTCTTTGGCAACGGCGTCAAAAAAGACGCCGGCATTTATCAGCAAATAATCGCCGTTAGCACCACCACGCGGCGCGGCGTTGCCGGTGCTGAAAGCAACGCCTAGCAGGCGCAAGACGTCTTGCGCTGTATAAAAAGCAGCGTCGTTTAAGTGCGTGTAGCGGCCACGGCCTCCGACAGTTTTTAGAAAGAGCACGCATACCGGTATGCGCGTCGTTGTAAGCGTGCAGGCCTTAGCGGCCTTATAGAGCTCTTTGAAAGCAGCGCTCGGAGCGCCGATTTTCGTAAAAAGTGCAGTTTCTCGTTTCATGTCTGCGCTCCTATTCTTCGAAACCTTCGGGTTTTTGCTGCGTCACAAAGACGCCAGCGCGGTCGTAATCATCTAAAACGCTCGCGACCACCTGAAACACGCTATCTTCTAAGCGCTCATGCGCTTCATGTTCGCCAAAGATAGCTAAGTAAGTCGCTTTTCCTTCCCAGTTATCCCAGCCGGCGCTGCGGGCGAGTTCACTAAAGTCACACTGCCACCAGATGCCACGCTCATCGCGTTTGTAGTATGTCTCGGTCGCGCACTCATGCAGCGCGTCTTGTAAGCAGTGCAAAAAGTGCAGCGCATCGAACTGCGCAGCTTTGACCGCGTCGGTGGCCTCATCGTCTAAGTAAATCGGCGTTAGATATGCTGCGACGTCATAAGCGTCGCAGTCTGCTTTGCGCTTTGATGTCTCTATGTAAGCGCTTTGCAGTGCGTCTTGCGCTGCTGGCGTTAATTCTTCGATGCATTGAACAGCGGGCAGTGCCGCGAATTTTTCAGTAAGTTTTGTCATTTTCATGTACTCCTATAGGTTTAAAGATTGAAAAGATTGGCTAGCCAGGTGTAGGTAGTGCCTGCGCCCACCAGCGCGCCCACCAGCGCGCCGATAAGGACTATTAATAGATCTTCTAAGAATCTCATAGCCAATGCCTCCACGCGACGGGGTGGCAGTCGCACATGATCCAATATTTTTTGTAGTAATCATCCTCATGGATCCAGTAACCACATGGCTCGCAGTTGCGCGTCTCGCAGATTTCTCTAAGAGCTTCGTTAAATGGCTTTTTGTACTCGCTACTAAGTGAATCGATTACGAACCACGGGCCGCACTTAAGATCAAACTTGTATTTATTTTCGAACCGGGTAACGGCTCGCAAAATGTTCGCATGTGCTCTTTTATTCATAGCTACCCCCTAGTAAAAGATAAAAGTGGCCGATTCATACTTGACACGGTTACGCCAGACGTCAAGACAAAACCGAAGCAGTTCGGTGTGATTTTTGAAGCCTAGGGTCTCTACCGGGTAGCGCTCAAAGTCGCGGTTTTTCTGCCAGTCAAAAATGCCGTCGCTACGGAAAGGACTAGCGTAGCGACCATAAGCACGGAGCTCATGCGCAATCGCTAAGCGAGCTGCTACGAGTACGCGAATCCCGTCGCGCTTTGGTAAGCGCGAGTTAATCTTGTATTGGTGAATAAATTCTTTTGCGAAACTCTTGCGCCATCCCTCGCGCACTTTTAACTCATTGATTGCTAGTGTCATTTTTCTACTCCTTAAGGTATTTTCTGGCAGCTGGTTCAATCGCTTTCGCGACTGCGTTAATAATCTTGTCTGCTCCCCGGTAAGCATCCTCTAGGGCGCCCTCCTGTTCCTCATGCGTAAGCCCGCGTAGACATCTGGGGCCCGACCATTCGATTTCAGTCGCGGCGTCAAAGTCAGAATCAGACTCAGAAAAAGCGATATCTGCGTAAACTGTCGCGACATCCTCGCCGCTGGTGGTGTCGCTTACGGAGATAACGACCGGTAAAAGGACAATGCGCGACTCATCGCCGCAACGGTCTGCGTCTTGCAAATCGAAAAGGGAAACTTCGGCGCTAAAAGAAAAGCGGCCTTCTTTAGTAGCAAAATACTTAGTCATGTCTCGCCCTCCTTAGTAAGCGCTCGCAAGCTCTTTAATCGTTTCGGCGAGCTCGCCGCCAGCCGTGTACTCGTCAGTGCTGATAAGCGTAGAAACGACTGCGCTACCGGCGTGATATGAAAAGCTAAGAGAGTCGCTTTCCGACTCGTATTCAAGCGTTACCGTTGGGCCTCCCAGGGTGATAGAGATTTCAGCTTTAAATTCGCTGTTATCCTCGTTGCGATACACGTCAAAGCTAAGCCAGTCGCGCGAGTCGCGCGTTACTGCTTCGATGAGATAGCGAGCAGCTTCTTCTAAGTCGCTAGCCGTCGCGTGCTCATTGCAAAGGTCATACCCGAGCAGCTCAATAGGATCGTCACAATCGTCGCTTAGGTTGTAATCGCGGATGGGCTTATAGAAGCATTCAAATTTGTTCGTTTCGTTTGTCATTTTTAAGTACTCCGTTAGGTGATTAGTTAGGTGATTAGTTAGAGAAACGCAATTGCTAACGCGCCAAACAGCGCAGTAAGCGCGGTCGCTAAATATTCGGCGAGGATTCTTGAGGTTTGTGCGTGTTCGCTCATTTGTGTTTACTCCGAGGTATTTACTGTTTATAAAGCGTTCGCGGGTTGTTCATTACCCACTTGCGACCGATTATATTCTGTTCATTCGATAAGTGAACAAAAAATAAACAGAAAAGTTTGACCAAAGTCAAAAGAACATCACAAAAATTCGCCCGGAAAACGACCACTTTGAAGTGCGCTCATAAGCACTTTTGCAAATAAATGCATAAATTTAACTGTTACTATTTGAACAGTTAAGCGTTTTGCAAGTATTTGCAGGGTAAAATTGAAGATATTGATTTAAAAGGGAAAATGTAGATGATGTATCTTATAAAAAGTTTGGAATTTATAAAAAGTAAGCACTATGTAAGCCTATAGGGGGGTTTTAAAAAACATACATCAAATACATCTTTGACCTAGAAACGCATTGAATTTAAACGAACTTTTTAAAAATGTGTGTAAAATCAACGGTTTGCGTTTAAAATGCACGTGCATAAATCTGCAAACTAGCGCTTTTGGAGGTGCTTTCTTTGGCTCTTTCTTTGGTGCTCTCACTGCTTACTTTTTGTATCAGCTTGCCCTGGCGCTTTTTGAGTGGCTCGCAGCTCTTTTTGTGACCTGGTTACCCTGGGGCTTTCCCAGGCGCTTTTGGCTGATGCGCCGCTTCTTTTTGGTAAGTGCGCGATTCGCTTTCCCGGGCGGCTTTGTGCTTTTCTCTCTTTAGCGAGCTTTTTGCGCTGCTTCTTTCTTCCGGTGCATTTCGCGAAAAGCCTTGACTGAAAAAGATAAAAGTTTGCTATTGATAAGAATTTTCCGATAAACTAAGGCTATCATTGGCGCGCGCAACCTCTCAAAGTGCATTGATATGAAACGATATAAACAGAATTTTGAGCAGATTCGTAAGGCGCTTGATGCTTTGGACGCCGGCTTTTCACTGCGTCAGGTGGCTAAAGTGTCAGGCGTGCCGGCGAGCACTCTACAACGCGCCGCGGCCGGGGGTTTGCGCTATCTTTTTGAGGATGATTCTGATAATGCTAGATCTTTTCGCGACCTGCGGGAGCGCCCCGCCTTCTTTGGTAAAAAATCCTGATGGTAATTCCCCAGAGAAAAATTCTCTAGATGAGCGGGGTGGGGAGGGTACCCCAAAAAATTTTCAAGCTCGAGGTGGGAATAGTGACCAACTAGTAGCCCTACCCAAAAATCATTCCGACCTTTGCAAAAAATTGCAAGCTGATTCGTCCGATACCCCCGAATCCAAAATGCCTCTAGAACGCACGAAAACGCCCCTAGAAGCGAAGCCGAAAGAATCCAAAGGTAAGGGTACTAGAAAGAAGTACAAACGCGTTAGCGCCTTGGTTAAGCCCCCTAGCGAGGAAGCACTGATAGCCGAGGGGTGCGTGGTTGAAGACGCAGACGACCCGCGGCGCACAGACAAGTGGCGCGAGGAGTGGCATCCGAGGGCAAGGCATCCCGCTAAGCGTGGTCGGGATGCGAACATCAATGCGATTCACTTGGTGGAGTCACGGCTTCAAGTACCAAAGCCCGACGTGATTGATTGGCGGGAACAACGCGCCAAGGAGCACAAGATCCCGTGGAAGGAAGTCGAGCCCGATATTCTGAAGTTCGTCTCGGCTGGTGGGACATTGGCGGCGTATGGGCCAGCGAGTGGCTTAGCGAACACGGCTATCTCAAAGCACATACGGACGACGCCCGAGTTCCGCGAGAAGCTCGCTGAGGCGCGACGCATAGGTGCTGATGCCCTAGCCGCTGAGGCGTTGGCCATCGCTTCGACGCCGATGATGACCGAGGAGCGCATTACCGTCTACGATAAGAACGACGAGTTGGTTACGAAGAGCGTGAAGCTATCGGACAACACTTACGCGAGGAAGTTGGCGTTCTCGGCTAGGATGCAGTTGTTGGAGAAGTGGGCGCCTGATAAGTACGGGCCGAATGCGAAGGCAGAGGATAGTGGTGGGATGGCTGAGAAGTTACGAGCGGCAAGAGAACGAATCCGCTCCGATTTACGAGCATCAAGGCGCACTAAGTCTGACGACGCCTCCTGAAAACCGTCCACCCTTCGACGTACGCAATGACACGGTCAACAGTCACGCTCTGGCCACTTGCGGTCTTGAGCGTGATGCGACCGAGCGATACGGAGGGGTAACCGAACACCAGCGTCTTGCCACCGTTCTCAAGCGGCAGGATACCGATAGCTGGGGCGTCCTCAAGAAGCGTTGGATGCTCAGGTCGCGTCTCAATCGTGATGTAAAGCAACGCTCCTCGAGGGATGGCAGGTGCCAAGTCGTCGGCTGGCATGTACGTGGTAAGCAGTGCCTCGTCGCTACCGTCACTCGCTTCTCGACAAGCGTCACGCCACAACTGTTCTCTTTGGGCGTCGTCAAGAAGCACTTCCGGTTCGATGTGTCGCGAGCTTGTAGTAGGCTTGACCGTCAGCTCACGCGATAGCTTAAGAAGCATGTTGTAGACAGGCTCTGGCGTGTCAGCCGTGTTGACCACAGGTGTTGATGGCGCAAGAGGCACCATCTGGATTTTCTGAGCGTCCATATTGAAAACGGCGGCTATCTTCTCTATCGTGGCTTGCCTAGGGTTGCTAACGCCATGCATCACATTGGATAGGATGGCGTTGGGTATCTGCGCCCTGCGTGCTACCTCTCGAAAGCTCAGGCCATAGCGGTCTGTTAAATAACCGAGATTGTCACTGAAAACTGACATATTTCCTCCGAAAGTTGAATTTTACAGATTGATTAGTTTTTGACTACTTTCCATTTTACTCTTGTGTTTTCTTTTTGTTTAGTATATGCTCACGTTTATCTGAACATTCGGTGAACAGGAGACACAACGGTGCAGTGGATATCCCCCCAGAAAATGGTCACTTCCTTGTACGAGGCGGGCCTTACCTATCGTCGTATTTCGCGTGAGTGCAACGTCAATATTGCCGCGATTGTGCATATCGCAAATGGGACGACTCGCGCAGCGCGAGTTTCAACAGAACTCAAAATCCGTAGCTTGTATGAGAAGTACTTCGGGAAGTGCTAGTTAGGTAGAGATTATGATTCGTGAGCAAGGCGCGAAATTAGCAAAGATGGGGTATGCCGTTCTACCGGTACGACCTCACAGTAAGATTCCAAGTATCGCCTCGTGGCAGAAGTCGCCACTCTCCGAAGCACAGTGTCTATCGCGTCCCGCTGATGAGGGCGTCGGTCTCCTGTGTGGGTTCGGCGATACACCCATCCTCGGTATTGACTGCGACATTGACGGCGACGCTGAGCTATCGTCGCTGGTGCGAAGTCGCTTCCAAGAGATACTGCACTTTGAGGAAGCGAACCCGATTCGACACGGCAAGCGTCCGAAGTTCTTGATTCTCGGAGGTATGGACTCCGCGAATCGGTTCTCGAAGTTCTCATCCGTTAAGTACACCAGAGACGGTGGCAACACAACGGTGCAGGTTGAAATTCTCGGTAGTGGCCATTACTTCGTCGCGTATGGCATCCATCCGGAAACTGACAAGGCTTACGAGTGGGAGGATGGTCTTATGGGCACAGGCCCAGAAGATTGGAGCCCAGCTGATTTCGAGCCTATCCCGATGGAGAAACTCAAGGCGTGTATCAGCGCCTTCGAGGAGGAGGTGCGAAAGCGCGGAGGCTATCAGCCTATTGGCTCGGCATCCGGAGCCGTCGAGACGTTCGATTGGACAAGTCGCGAGCCACAGAAAGCACCGATGGAGCTTAAAACCTACTTCATCGAAACGGTGCTTAAGGACTTGACCGAGGCAAAGAAAATCGACGCTGATGGCTACGAGGAGTGGGTGCAGGTCGGTATGGCACTTCACCACCAATTCGCAGGAAGCGTCGAGGGTCTCACGATGTGGGACGTATGGTCGGCGCAATCTCCCAAGTATCGTCCGGGCGTCTGCGAATCCAAGTGGGCGACATTCGGAAACTATCCGGCGCAAATGAAGACGATGCGTTCGTACGTCTACGCGTGGTATGCGTTAGGACTTAACGATAAGTTCTCCTTCTGCGAGACAGGCATCGTCCATCGAATCATCAAAGAGACTGGCGACCGCATTCGTTTCTTGGCGGACTCGAATCGCTTTAGAGAATGCAACAAAGCCACAGGGCGTTGGGTTGATACCGACGAGGTCTTTGTCCAGCACAAGATTTTCGATCAGATTGAGTACGGGCTTCTTGACGAAGCCAAAGACATCAAAGAACAAGGTTTCGAAGAACGAGCCAATGCCTTGCAGGCGTTTCGTATTCGTTGCCGCGCATCGATGAGCCGAGTGCTCACGAGCGTTTGTAAGGATATGAAGGCGACGACGACCGCGAGGTTCGGAGACTTCGACGCTGACCCGAATCTCTTTGGCGTAGGTAACGGAGTACTCGACCTAGCTAAGGGACAGTTCTTAGGGCCTAAGCCTGAACTGATGATATCCAAGGGCTCCTATGTGAACTACGAGGAAGGAGCGCGTAACGCTCGCTGGGAGCAGTTCATCCAAGAGATTACGGGTGGGGACGAGGAAACAGCAGATTACCTTCAGCGTGTTGTCGGATATGCAATGAGTGGCGTACCGAACCAGCACCTGATGTTCTTTTTAATCGGTCGAGGCTGTAACGGCAAGTCCGTGTTCCTGAACACGTTGGCCAAGGTCTTCGGGAGTTACCACAAGGCAGTGCCAGCTGATTACTTCACGATGACGGAGAAACAAATATCGGGCACAGGGAAAGGCCCCGACGCAACGCTCGTCTCGATGGCCGGCGCTCGCCTATGCATTAGTGCGGAAACGGCGATTGGTGCCTCGATGCAAGAGGCCGTGATTAAGCGCTTAGTAAGTCGCGACGTCTTAACAGCTCGAGCCTTGTATAGCA
The DNA here is from genome assembly GCA_963605535.1 of Wujia chipingensis. GTDB lineage: Bacteria > Bacillota > Clostridia > Lachnospirales > Lachnospiraceae > Anthropogastromicrobium > Anthropogastromicrobium chipingensis_A. The sequence continues at coordinate 22,319 of CAVCXB010000009.1, read as the reverse complement.
ATTCCGTGATGGAGATTGTTCCAACGTGGGTGCTCTTTGTTGCAACGAACCACTTCCCCGATGTGCGTACCCGCGACAAGGGCACGTGGCGTCGTATTCGTGCCATCGAGTTCGGGGTGGACTTTGATGATGGCCAACATCAAATGGATCCTTGGCTCGAGGATAAGTTGGCGCAGAACCTTCCGGGCATTCTCAATTGGTGCTTGGAGGGCTATCGCAAGTATTGCAAAGAAGGACTTGGGCAGTCGTCCAAAGCTAAGGACTTTACTGCCCAGCTTCAGGAGCAGGGCGACTACTTAGGCCGCTGGCTCAAGGAGCGTTGTGTTGTGGGGGTGGACTGTCAGGCGTCCTTGAAGGAGGCTTTTGCCTCTTGGCGCATATGGTCTTCGAAGGAGGGCGGCTTTGATTACTGCCCGAATGACAAGGTCTTTAGCCAAGCGCTGCAGGAGTTGGGGTTTAACAAGCATCGAGCGACGAAGGGCTTTAAGTTCGCGGGCTTCAGACTTTTAACCGACGAGGAGCTTGCGGCGCAGCAGGAAGCAGCTAACGAAGAGGAACTCAAGGAGATATTCGCATGACAGCTGAAAGCGTTTATTGGATGTCGGTATTGGCAAACATTTGTGACGGCGTACTGGGCTTTTCTACCCTTGGCATTGTGTGGGTTATCTGTGCGGTTGTAGCTCGTCTTTCCGGCTTCGGGGTTAAGGAGTACCCATTCCTCGCTTGGCGATACACGGTGGCCATTGCCCTTTTTACCGCAGTGGCTCTCATCTTCGTACCAAGCGGACGGGTAGTGTGGGCTACGTACGTCATCCCCCATGTCAGCGGAAGTATTCACGCTCTTAAGAATTTACCTGAAGACGTAATCAAGGATTTGAAGTAATTCCCAAAGGAGGCAGAACTGCTGATTCCCCTTGCTAAAGCGGTTCTGCCTCTCGAGGGTTCTAGGAGAAAATGATGCGGGAAGAGTATCGAGATAAGTTGCGCGAGCTGGCGTCACATTACGGGTTAAACAGCCAGCTACGTAAGACACAGGAAGAACTACGCGAACTCGAGTCAGCGATTCGCGACCATCTAGCGACACCGACCCTGAAGACTCGTGAAGGCATTGTCGAGGAGCTTACCGACTGCGAGTTGTTGTTTGCTCAGCTTAAGCACCTGCTCGGGATTCCTGAAGAAGAACTCGACCTTTATCGTGAGTTCAAGATTCACAGACAGTTTCTTCGCTTAGGAGAACTACATGTCCAGCAATGACGAGTTCGTCGAGGAGCTTGCCGCGTGTTATAACGACCCTCTGAAGTTCGTCTTGTGGGCGTTCCCGTGGGGTGAGAACGTGGAGCTCTCGATGGTAAAGCTTCCGGAGCCGTGGGCATCCAAGTATCCCGGATGCAAGTACGGGCCCGATGCGTGGGCCTGCGAAGTGCTTGACTACGTCGGCGAACAAGTCAGGGCTAACGCCTTCGATGGTGTACACGCCGTCAAGCCCATACAGGTTGCGGTAGCCAGCGGACATGGTATTGGTAAAAGTTTTCTAACTGCTTGCCTTGTGATTTGGATTATGGCCACAAGGCCCGGCGCCAAGGGTGCTGTGACAGCGAACACGGCATCACAGCTCGAGACGAAGACGTTCGCAGAAATTTCCAAGTGGCTTAAGCGCTCGATTGTTCGGGACTTGTTTGATATCAAGGCATCGTCCGTTGTCCAGAAGGACGAGCCTGAGTCTTGGCGAGTGGACGCGTTGACGTGTCGCGAGGAGAACTCGGAAGCGTTCGCTGGACAGCATGCGGCCTCGTCAACCTCTTTCTACATTTTCGATGAAGCGTCGGCTGTTCCCGATCGCATTTGGGAAGTTGCAGAGGGTGGTCTCACGGACGGCGAGCCGATGTGGTTTGCCTTCGGAAACCCGACACGTAACACGGGCCGCTTTAAGGAGTGCTTCGGAAAGTTCCGCAACCTTTGGAAGACTTTCCAAGTCGATAGTCGCAGTGTCCAAATTACGAACAAGGAGCAGCTTGATGCTTGGCTTAAGGAGTACGGAGAAGATTCTGACTTCTTCCGTGTTCGTGTTCGTGGCCAATTTCCAAACGCTTCGACGACGCAGTTCATCCCGACGAAACTTGCCGAGGACGCAATGGCTCGTCCTGCTCCCGTGCGACACCAAGTAGCGACAGCAATTGTCGGTGTCGACGTTGCGCGTTTCGGCGATGACGATACGGTGGTTGCGACGCGGTTCGGTAAGGACGCCACAACACCATTGGCACGCTATCACGGCCTCGGTGGCGACCGAGTGATTGCGCTGGTGAAGGCCAAGATTAATGAGCTCTACCGCGAAGGTTTTGAGCGTGTGTACGTGTTCCTCGATGAGGGTGGCTTAGGAGGCGCGATTGTCGATGTGCTCAGGGCCGATGGCTTTCGTGAAGTCCGAGGCGTGAACTTTGGCCAAGGCGCAGACGACCCCGAGTTGTATCCGTTTAAGCGCGAAGAGATGTGGGCTCGTATGAAGAAGTGGCTTGAGTTCGGCTCCATCCCGAACGACCAGCAATTGCTCGATGACCTAACGGGTATCGAGTTCGAGTACGACATGCAAGGTCGACCGAAGCTTGAGAAGAAAGCCGACATGAAAAAGCGAGGCTTGCATTCTCCCGATAGCGCGGACGCTCTGGCATTAACGTGGGCGTATCAAGTCCGCGAAGTCTCCGATAGAGCGGTCGGGCCTGAGCGATTTAGGGGCGGAGCGGAAGGCAAGCGAGAGTTCGACCCGCTTGAATTGAAGTTCTGTACACGGAGATAAGAGTTGATTAATAAGCAAAAAATCTTGAACAGCCAAAAGTGTCCAAGATTTTTTGTTTTTAGTGCGAAGATATAACAAGCATGTTCGGAGGCTATGTGAGTGTTTGAGATTCGAGAGTTACCTTATCGAGAGCTTGAGCAGTGCCAGGGTTTTGCTGAAGTCGTTGCTGAGTATCAAGAGGCGACAACGAATCCAGCAATCGGGGCACCAAGTGTGCAGTTCGACCGGTATCGCGAGCTGGACGCTTTGGGCACTCTTAAATGCCTCGGGGCCTTTGCGGACAATGCTTTGGTTGGCTTGTCTTCTGTTTTGTTTGCTCGTAGCCAGCACTATGGATTCCCGATTGCCTCGATTGATTCGTTTTACTTGCGTAAGGACTACCGCACGGGCACAAACGGGTTACGGCTTATTCGTGCTGTAAAAGCCTTGGTTAAGAACGAGGGGGCACCCGGGGTCGTCTTTATGGCTCCTCCGGATACGAATTACGAAAAGGTGTGTCAGAGGTTGGGCATGGTGCATACGCACTCGGCTTATTGGTGGAAAGTATGAACATTATCGCAAAGAAGCCTGACGCAATTCCTGCGTGTTCCGAAGAAAGCAAAGTTATGTTCTCTCGGGCAATCGAGCGCTTTAAAGAATTGCCCCAAGTGGATGTACAGACAGAGCACCATCTGCACGCTGGCGTGTACTCACGGACTATTCACATACCGAAAGGCACGCTGATTATTGGCATAGAGATGCAGTGCGCCACACAGCTTGTGCAATATGGTCACGGTTTTTTTACGGACGGCAACGGCACGAAAGAGATGCACGGTTACAAAGTTATGGAGGGGTTGCCTCATCGGCAATGCGCCTTTCTAGCTACGGAGGATACGTGGGCAACGATGTTCTTTGCGACAAACGCGAAGACAGTAGAAGAGGCAGAGAAAGAATTTTGTAGTGACCCTACGCAATTATTATCAAATCGAGAGGAGAACAAACTATGTCAGGAGTAGCAGTTGGAATTGCAGCGGTTGCCGCCGCTGGTGCGTCTATTTATTCTGCGGAGCGTCAATCAAGCGCCCAGAAGAAAGCCGCGCGTATGCAGGCAGAAACTGCACGTAAGCAGTTAAATCAAGAGGAACAGCAGTTCAATCGCCAGAATCAGAACAAGGTTGATATGTCTTCGCTGCTCGAAGGCGAGCAGGCGGGTGGCTCTAGCCTCGGGAGCACGATGCTTACAGGTGCTCAAGGCGTTGACCGTAGCAAGATGAACCTCGGGCAGAGTCAGCTTTTAGGTGGCTAACGATGGCTGAGAAAGCATACGAGGCCGAGCGCCAAACAGCCGAAGAAAAGCAGGCGCATGCGGCTCCTGAGACTAAGGCCGAGGAACCTGTTGTAAGCCAAAAGGCACCAGAAATTGTGGTGCGCAACAACATGAACCTCGGTAAGAGCCCGTTACTTGGAGACTAGGAATGACCGAAAAAGATCTTCGTACACGGTGTATGGCCCGTTGGCAGGACTTGGATAATGAGTTCTCTAGTTGGCGTGACCACTATCGAGAGATTAGCAAAGTGCTACTTCCTCGCTCGGGTCGCTTCTTGCCGACGGAGAATAACCGAGGAGATCTTCAACGGTATAACGACATCTACGACAACACAGGCACTCGTGCGTTACGTACGCTTGCCGGTGGCATGATGGCTGGTATGACCTCTCCAGCGCGCCCGTGGTTCCGCCTTACAACGATGAACCCCGAGCTTGACGAGGCCTATGCTGTGAAGGCGTGGATGAGTAAGGTCACGAACCTTATGCAGTTAATCTACAACAAGTCCAACATTTATCGGACGTTGCAGATGAGCTATGAGGAGCTTGGTGCCTTTGGCACAAGCGCCGCAATCATCCTTGACGACTACGATAAAGTTATCCACTGCATGCCACTTACCATCGGTGAGTATCGCATTGCCACAGGGCCTCGAGGCAACATCAATACGCTTTATCGGCAATTCCGTATGACGGTTGCCGCTATGGTCGAGGAGTTCGGTTACGAGCATCTTTCCCAGCAGTCCAAGCAAAGCTATGACAACGGGAAGTACGACCAATGGGTGACCATCATCAATGCTATCGAGCCGCGAGACTATCGCGACTTACGCAAGCGTGATGCAAAGAACATGCCTTATCGGAGCGTGTATTTCGAGCTGGGGGCACGGGACGACGACGGTATTCTCCGCGAGACAGGTTTCCGCCAATTCCCCGTGCTTGCCGCCCGTTGGTACGTCACAGGTGGCGATATCTACGGTACGTGTCCGGGCATGGAAGCGCTAGGCGATTTACGCCAGCTTCAGCAGCAATCCTTGGCCAAGTCTACGGCTATTGCGTATCAGGCGAACCCGCCGGTTGTGATGCCAGCGGACTTGAAGAACAACGGTGCTGACTTACAGCCCGGCGGCAGTATTTGGGCAGATAACCCAGCGCAGGCACAGATGGTGCGCTCAGCATTCGATGTGAATTTGCGTTTGGACTATCTAACGCAAGATATGTCGGACGTGCGCCAGCGTATTGACCAAGCGTTCTACAAAGATATTTTCATGATGCTTGCCTCTGGTAAGGATCGCATGATGACGGCGACCGAAGTCGCGGAGCGTCACGAAGAGAAGATGCTCATGTTGGGGCCTGTGCTTGAGCGACTTAATGCCGAGTTACTCGACCCGCTTATTGCGTTGACATTCGACCGCTTGGTGCAAGCGAACCTCTTGCCGTCCATCCCTGATGAGTTGCAAGGCCAAGAGCTCAACGTGGAGTTTGTCTCCATTTTGGCACAGGCACAGCGAGCCATTACGACGAACGCTATCGACCGTTTCACGCAGAACCTTGGTGTACTCGTGCAGTTCAAGCCTGAGATTGCCGACAAGTTCGATTCGGATTATTGGGTGGACTACTACGCAGATGCTTTGGGCATTGACCCGAGGCTCATCGTTTCGAGCGACCAAGTGGCACTGGTTCGTGAGCAACGTGCCCAAGCGCAACAGCAACAAGCACAAATGGAGCAGATGCAACAGCTTTCGGTGATGAGTAAGAACCTCGCTGGACAGACGCCGCAGACACCGTCGAATGCAGAAATCATGAACCAATTTGCGGGCTACTAGCGAAAAGTGTCCAAGATTTTTGAAAAAGAGTGAGAAGATTGCGTTATGGACAGTTTTCAAATTCCTTTTTTGAATCGAGTAGTACGAGACGAATCCGCTGATGTAGAGCGCCAAAACCTGAGCGCCGAAGCGGATGCAGACCTCGCGTGGCTGGCAAAACAGCCGCGAGGTCAACGTCTCCTGAAGCGCCTTTTAAAGCGCACAGGATTAATGGTCGATACAGTGCAGTCTCTACGTACGGACGACCCACAGCTGACGTATCGGCTTATGTATTTGGAAGGAATTAAATCCGTTGGCTACGACGTCTTTAAGGAACTCAAGCGAGTTGCACCTGACGTTTGTGGCAAGTTATTAACCGAGCCTGAGGAGAAAGCTCATGTCTGAAGAATTGAATAATCAAGGCGCAGGTGTTGCTCCTGCGCAAGTACCCCAAGTGCAGGGGAATCCGAATCCCGCTGCGTCTCCTAATCCGTCCGAATCGGTAGCGAATCCTTCGCCAGCAGCGGGTATTGCTGACCCCATGGCGGAAGCCGCTAAAGCCAGCGAGCAAGCACAGCCACAGGGAATCGAAGACCCCATGGCAGAAGCCGCCAAGACTGGGGAGACCAAGGAGCCCGAAGGCGCACCTGAGAAGTACGAAGCCTTCCAGATGGGCGGTAAGGACTTAAACGAAGAAACAACAGCAGCGTTTACAGAATTTGCTAAGAAGCACAACATGAGTCAGAAAGAGGCTCAAGCGTTCTTAGACGATTTTAGTCCTGCTGTTCAGGCACAAGTTCACGGCTACCAACGCCAATGGCTGGAAGAGTGCCGTGCTGATGCTGAACTTGGCGGTGAACGTTTTAAAGAGAATATGGCTGTTGCCGGCGCTGGGTATCGTGCCTATGCCGACAATGACCTTCGAGCCGTTTTTGAAGCGAGCGGCTTGAGCCGACACCCTGCGGTCGTTCGGCACTTTTATCGCTTAGGGAAGAACCTGCAACAGGATAAAGGTGTAGCTGGCGGTGCCTCTGCTCCTGCGCCTGCACGTCGGTTGTACCCAAACTCTGGAATGGTTCCAGACATTAAACAGTAAGGAGTTTTCTTATGGCAGTAATTTCCACTCTTTACCCGACCTTGAGCGATGTTGTGTCGCGCGCAGATGCTAACGGCCGCATCGATACTCAGATTGTCGAGATGCTTAAAGAGACCAACGAAATGTTGGATGATATGGTGTTCGAGCCAGCCAACGGCGTGACCGAACACGTTACAACGGTGCGTACGGGTTTACCAGCCGCTACATGGCGTAAGCTCAACTATGGTATCAAACCAAGCAAATCCAAGACCAAGAAAGTCAAGGATTCTCTTGGCTCGCTTGAAGCGCTTTCCAAAGTCGACAAGGCCCTTGTGGACTTGAACGGCAACGCGGAATCTTTCCGTATTTCTGAAGAGTCTGCTTTTATTGAGGCGATGACTCAGGAAATGCAGAACACCGTTATTTATGGCGATAGCTCGGTTGAGCCTGAGAAGTTCATGGGCTTATTACCTCGCTTCAACGACAAGTCTGCTGAAACAGCGGCGAACGTCATTGATGCGGGTGGTACGGCCTCTGCCTCTGGCAAGCTTGCTTCTATGTGGCTTATCTGCTGGAGTCCTCGCACAGTCTTCGGTTTGTATCCGAAGGGTTCTGCTGCAGGCCTCGAAATGCGTGACCTTGGCGAAGAGCCGGCAACGGATGACGATGGTGGCGAGTATCGAGTTCTTAAGACCCACTACAAGTGGAACATGGGCTTGTGTGTTCGCGACTGGCGTTACATTGTTCGTATCGCCAACATCGACCTTAAGTCGCTCAAGATTAAACCCGATCCCGACACAGCCGCCGATGGCAAGTGCCTTATCGACTTGATGACTGAAGCTCTCGAGAAGATTCCGCACCCAACAGGTCGTATGGCTTTCTACTGCAACAAGGAGGTCAAGACCTTCTTACGTAAGCAGATTCGCTATGCCTCCAACGTGAATATCACGATGAGCGAAGTGGCGGGTAAAGAAGTCGTTTCGTTTGACGGTGTGCCGGTTCGTCGCGTTGATGCTCTCGCTAATACCGAGAAGCGTTACGTGCCAGCGTCCTAATCGTTAAAGGAGAATTTCTATGATTATTGACAAGGCTTTGGAGTTGGCGGACAAGCAGTCGCTTTCTGCGGCCGCTGTTTCGACCAATACGGTTGACTTTGGCACGGACAATCCCGACCCGAATCTTGATTTTGGTAACGGTCGTTTAGCCTGTGTCTTCACGGTTAACGAAGATGTCACAGGCGATGTCATCTTTAAGCTTCAGGATTCCGCTGATAACAGCACATTCGCTGATATTGCGGCAACGGCTTCTGCGGCTTACAAGAGTCCCGCCGCTGGCACGAAGGTTGTTCTTCCTATTCCTGCTCACGTCCGTCGTTATTTGCGTGCGAACTTCGCTGCGGATACAGCGACAGGCGCCACAGCGATTAGCAAGGGCAAGGTGAGTGCTCATATCGTTTGGGGCTGGGATGACAACGTTCCGCCCAAGGGCAATCCTCTCTAACGGGAGTAGCCCCGTAGCAGTAATGTAATCGGGGATACTCCTACGGGGTGTCCCCTTTTTCGTAATAGGAGAGAGCATGGAACTTGTATCGATTTACAACTTGGCGCTTTCGCATATTGGCGAGACAGCCGCAACGGTTTCACCGGATGAGACAAGCGAGGAGCGCAAGGCCTGCGAAGCCTTCTATCCTATTGCGAAAAACAAGATACTCGAGCTTCACGATTGGAGCTTTGCTTCGCGTACGGAGCCCTTGGCAAAGCTAACGGAGACAGAGACGTTCGGATGGGAAGGCGCGTATGCGCTCCCCTCTAACTGCCTTCGCTTGCAGTTCCTTCGGGATGCCAAGTGTATGCGCGCTCCGTTTTATATCGAAGCCGATAAGGATTACGAAGTTCGTGCGAAAGGCACAGGTCGGATTCTTTACACGGATTGTGAAGAACCCGTAGTTGGGTTTATCGCCAGCGACACGTCTGAGGCATTATTTTCTCCGTCTTTTTCAGATGCCTTGGCGTGGTTGCTGGCGGCCTATGTGGCAGGGGAGCGCATCAAAGGTAAGGAAGGCGCGAGCTTCGCGCAAACTTGCCAGCAGTATTATGAGCGAGCGCTTTCGCTTGCAAAGACGATGGATGCCTCGATGACACGTATCCACTTGCCGTATAAGGCACCTTGGATGAGGGCACGATAATGGGTATCCGAGTCTTGCAGAACGCCTTTAACGGTGGAGAAGTCGCGCCGTTTATGTACGGTCGTATTGACGATGCCAAGTTCCAAATGAGCTGCGCGACGATGAAGAACTTCATTTGTCGTGCGCAAGGGCCAGCGGTACGTCGTACAGGCTTTAAGTTTGTCGAAGCCACTAAGTATGCCGGCAAGAAAGTTCGCTTGATTCCGTTTAAGTACAACTCTGACCAGACGTGCGTTGTCGAGTTAGGACACCACTATGCGCGTTTCCATAGTATGGGAATGACCGTGTATCGTAACGGAGCGATTCACGAGATTACAACGCCCTACGATGCCGAGGACTTGGACGGTATTGAGTACACACAATCAGCGGACGTGATTACGCTAGTGAGTTTGAACTACCCGCCACAAGAGTTAAGTCGTCACGTTGATGGCGCAGGTGTTTATTTCAAAATTACACCGATTGACTTTACGTTGGGTGTTACCGCGCCAACGGGGGTAGCGGCAACGAATACCTATACAGGCACAACAGGCGATGGTATTAAGACTGACCGTTACTCTGTTTATTACGTCGTGACATCGATTAAGGACACAGCCGATGGTACAATTGAATCCGAGCCGAGTACAAAGTGCACCGTCAAATGCAACCTATATTTGAATGACTCCTCAAACACTATAACGTGGAATGCCGCAGAAGGCGCCGATAGATATCGCGTGTATAAGACCTACTCGGGCCTATATGGCTATATCGGCGAGACCTCGGATACTACGTTTATCGATAACAACAAGGAAGCAGATGACGGTGTCACTCCCCCAAGATACGATGATGTGTTCTCCACAACGAAAGGTATCTCGGCTGTTACGGTGACAAATGCTGGCAGTGGCTACACGACCGCCGCTGGCTCGCTAGATGATGCGAAGCCCGCAGGTACCGACAAGTACATGTGGACTTTCTCGAGCGCTAACCACATACCTCAGCTTTCGTGGAGCGTGTACGACGGTAAAGGTACAGGCTACGGGGCCCAAGTCACTTTGGTTACCGAATCGTGGACAAGCTCTGCGGGTGGCTATTGGGGCTCGTATACAACAAACTATGTTGGCGTAAAGCTTATCAATGTTGTCGAAGGCGGAAGAGGATATACACAGCCTATCGTAAAAATTACGGCGACGAACATCTACGCGGATGAAGGCCGCACTAACAGTAACGATAACTATGAGATGAATATTCAGAAGCAAAAGGACGTAACTCGTGAAGTCCTAATGCCTCTGATGGAAGACCCGCCACAGGCTCGGGTGAGCGACCCAACAGGCTCAGGTTGCGAACTTAGGGTTAACGTTTCTAGTTCGGGAACCATTAGTTCTATTACGGTACTCAAGTCGGGTAGCGGATATACAAACCCAACGGTTACGATTACCGCTGATATCGGAGCAGGTGGCAAGGCCACAGCAACTATCGGTGCGGGTAACGACTATCCGGGTGCCGTCGGCTACTACGACCAGCGGCGTTGCTTCGCGGGTACGAGTAAACAACCCAAAATGATTTGGATGACGCGTCCGGGTACTGAAACGAACTTTAGTTACACGATCCCGACACAGGATGACAATCGTATTAAGTTCAATATCGCGGCGCAGGAAGCAGGGCGTATTAACCACCTTGTGCCATTGACTCAGCTTATTCTTACGACACCAAGCTCGGAGTCTCGAGTGCAGTCCGTTAACTCGGATGCTTTGTCTCCGACATCGTTCTCGGTGAAGCCTCAGGCGTACGTGGGCGCGAGCTCAGTACACCCGCAAGTTTTTAACTCGGTAATGCTTTACGTGGCTGAGCGTGGCTCACATATTCGCGAACTCGGATACTCGAATACTGCTGGTGGCTTTACGACAGGCGACTTGTCTGTTCGTGCCATTCATTTGTTTGACAATGACAAGGTGACCGATATCGCCATTGCCAAAGCACCCGACCAAATTCTTTGGGCTGTGACGCGTACAGGGCGGCTCCTTGGTATGACGTACATGCCCGACCAGAACGTGGCAGGCTGGCATCAACATGCGACCGACGGAGCCTTTGAGTCTATCTGTGTTGTCCCCGAGGACGACGAGGATATTCTTTATGCGGTTATTCGCCGTGAGGTTAATGGCTCGATAGTCCGATACATTGAGCGTATGCACGAGAGGGGAGAGGCAGAGCTTGCCGATTCCTTCTTCGTTGACTGTGGAATCACTAAGACGTACGACACGGAGACGACGTCAATTGCAGGACTACTCCCTGTAGCTGGTAAGGAAGTCTCTATCCTCGCCGATGGTGGTGTGTTGCCGAATCAGACAGTAAGTACGACAGGAACGTTGACGCTTCCTATCGGTGCGAAGAAAGTTATTATCGGATTGCCTTACGAATCTGACCTGCAAACGCTTCCAGCTGCCTACCAAATGCAAGATGGCTCCTATGCCCGTGGGCATATGAAGAACATTAACAAAGTTTGGATACGCGTCTATCGTTCAAGTGGCGTTTTCGTCGGGCCTACGTTTGACAGCCTGACGGAGCGCAAGTCTCGTCAGAACGAGGAGTATGCGGTAGCGCCTGAAATCACAAGTGACGAAGTCGAGCTTTCTATCTCGCCATCGTGGCAACGCAGCGGGCAGATATGTATTCGTCAAAAGTATCCGCTTCCGCTTGTCGTCGTTGGCATCACAGCGGACTTTGCACAATAAGGAGATAAGACATGATTAGTTTTGGTGGCTCCTCTCTGACAATCACACAGCCGACATCCGCAGCATTTAGTATCCAAGGGGTGCCAAGCTCAATGACGGCTCCGGGCAGTACGTTCGGTATGACAAGCGCTGCATCGACGGTTAACTCGGGATCGAGTTCAGGTGGCGGTGGGATGATGGGTAACCTTGGCATGGGTGTTTCTATCGGCCAAGCCATCGGTGCCGCAGTCGGTGCATTCATTACCTCCAAGGCAACAAGCTACGTACTAAAGCAACAGGCTGAGATTAACAAGATTAACGAAGCGCGTATGCAGATGGGCTACGAGAGCGCCCTTCGCGCTGGCGAGTCTCAGATATCCAAAGTCACACGTGAAGCCGGAGCGGTTAAGGCTAAGCAGAAAAATGCAATGGCGGCTAACGGCGTTTCCCTTGGTCAAGGGTCGGCGGCTGAAGTGACGGCGACTACCGAGGTCAATAAGAAACTTGACGTAAGGACTATCCAAGAGAACGCTTTGACGAACTCGTGGAACTACTCGAACAAGGCTTCGCAGTACAACGCGCTTGCCAACACACAGTTAATGGGCGCGCAGTACGCATCGGATACTGCGGTTTCCTCGACAATCTCCAAGGGGCTAGAAAGCATTGGCACAGTAGCCGACAAGTGGTACTACTACAACAGGTGAGAACATGGCAGCTATCCCAACTTACGAATCGAAAGTAACCCTGCAAGCGAATAACGGCGGTGGGGAGGTTTCGCCGATTAACACGTCCAAGTACTTCCCATCTACAGCACCTGACCTTAGTAAAGCCGCGGTCGCGTTAATGGGCGCTCAAAAGAAGATGGACAAGGCTCGCGCTCTCGAGTACAAGAATGCGATGCTTCAGTATGTCTCCGAGAATACGTACGGCGAGAAGGGCTACCTTAAGCAATTGGGAAAGAACGCACTTGAAGCCGACGAGCTAGGTAACGGTTTAGCGCAACGCGGTATCGATGGTTACGACAAGTTCTCTGAGGACTGGTTCAAGAACAATAACTTCACTCCTGAGCAAATGAGAATCGCGAAGGAGGAGACGTTCGGAGTGCGCCTCGGGTACCAGCAGGGGATGAGTGCTCACGTCTTGCAGGAAGGTAAGCGCTACCAAGTCGAGCAGTGCGAGACAGCGATAACGAACGCCATTAATGACGGATTGTTGGCAACGACTCCCGAGGCTGTTGGTGCCGCCGTGGGACGGCTCAAGGAAGCGCGAGCGACATCGAACGAAATCCTCGGACTCGATGGCGAGACGGCCAAGGCTAAGGGCCAAGAGGACTCCTCGAAATTCTGGCGAGCGATGTTTACCAAGCAGCTCTTGTCTACAGACAAAGACCCCATCGGCGGATACAACCGTGCGAAGGCAATTCTTGATTCGCATTACAAAGAGATGGACGCCGCGTCGATTCTCGATTGTCGCGCGAAGTTACGCATGGCAGAAGAGAACAAGGCATTAGCTCAGGTGCTCAACGGACATCAGGGCCTCGCGGACATTGGAAACGTGCCCGGTGCGAATGCACTCTCGTTATTCTCAACGAATGGCAAGCGAACGCCCGAAGGCGTCGTGCACTACTTCATGACGAAAGACAACCGGCAAAGTGGCGACAAGAACGTAGTCGCTCGTTACTCCAACGGCGGGTACGGAGTCAGTGGTGTACGCATGGAGGACATGCTTAAGGTCGTTCGTGCGAATAAGGAATTGAACCCCGAGAACTTATCAGACGAAGAGCTTAAGCAAAAGTTCATCGAGAATAGGACGTTTAACTACGAGGTTGGCATACGCTATGCCAATATGCTTGCGCAACAGTACGGTGACGATACCAAGATGATTGTCGCTTACCAGCTCGGTGAAGAGAAAGTCGACGAGGCTGTGAACCTTGCCGCCGCAGATGGCAGGCCCGACAAGTGGCTTGGCTACGTGAAGGGCGATATCTCGAATGTGCGCAAAGTGCTTGAGGGTATTCGCGATTATCAGGAAGGCAATATCCGCGGCACCGATGGAAAGTTACTTGATCCCTGCTCCGCGGACTTCATTAAGAACATGCACCCCCAGCCAACGGACGAAGACCTCCTTGGTGAGATTAGTGCACTTGACGGTGGCTACACGGCGAACAACCCAATTGCCAAGCAGCGCTTCCTTGGTACGCTTCGTGCCAAGGCGAATCAGGAACTCGTCGATAAGGAACGCCAATACCGGCAGAACTTTAGTAAGTGCGTCCAAGCAATTCAGAACGGACAGGAAGTCCCAGCCGAAACGCTTAATGCTTTACCGATTAGTGCACAACGCTGGATGCAAAAGTTCCAAGATAAGCGCAACATGAACGACGGTACGCCTGACTACGCTGCTTATGTCAAGTACAAGAGCGACCCGATGCTGTTGGCGAGGATGAGCGACGAGGACTTTAATACGTTCGTAGCCCCGCTGATGGGAAACAAGCTCTCCGAGATTACGCTTTTGCGTAACGCGAATCGTGAAGCTATTGGCTTATCGGTTGACCAAGCCTATGCAAATCGATTAGGTGCGAATAAAGGTCAAGTGAATTGGGCCTTCGCGCCAGCGGCAGATGAATTGAAAGGTGCGATTACACGAGTCTTCGGCGTGAAGGCTGATAACTCAGCGCACTTTAACGGGCTGTATTGGAGGCTCCAAACGGCTGTGGCTTACGAGGCACAGCGTCGTTCTCAGTATTCGAGCACAGGAAAAGAGGCCTCTCTTAAAGGTGCAGAGCTTGAGCACTTCTTACTGAAGTACAAAGGCGACTGCAATCGCGAAGGCATCGTCCCGATGCAGATACCTATTGACAGCCTTCCCGACGCGACAGAGAAGGATGCGCTAAGTCTTGCACAGATGCTCGCCGATAGACAGATGCTGGCACAGTCGGGACGTAACGTGCCCGGAACGAAAGACCAAATGAATATGTGTTGGGGTGCTGTGTGCTCGGGCGAGATACCCGAGAACGTCAATATTTCTATCGCCGAATTACAGTCGGACTTCCGCATTAGCCAAAGCGTGCTTAGCGAAGCACGAGACCAATTGACAGGCGAAGGCAAGCCCGTAACCGTGCGAGGGCTTCTTAACCGGTATGCGTTGATACTTTGTGGCTGGACGCCGACGGGTAGAGGACGTCCGTACGTCGGGCCTACTGCGGTACCGACCACTGATTCGATTATTGCTGAACTTGGCGTGGAGGACTTAGATGAACTTGACAATTAAGCAAGATGAGAATTTCGCAACCTCCTTAGACCCGAATGCTCGCTTTGGCGAAGAGATTCCTTCTGCCGCCAAATTCAATTACGAGCAGGCAATCGCCAGCGGCAAGTCCGCTGAGCAGGTCGCCTCCGATGTCAAGCTTAGTAACGCCGTGGGTGTGAGCCCAGAAGTAATTGGCAACTTAAGCGTTGCCGATAAAGCTGAGCAACAAGCCAACGCGCTCGATTGGGCACAGATGCGCCGTGAGACTCCTGTGCTTGTGAAGATGATGGACGACCCGACGTTCGCCGCTGAGGTTAGCGACGACCCGCGTAAAGCGGGCCTGTGGGAGAGGCTGTGGTGGAAGCTTGCCCCGAGAACAGGACAGCAGGGTGGCATCGTGCAAACAAGCTGGAACTCGTCTATCCGTGGCGGGTACGGACTAGCTAATGCTTTGCCCATCTTAGGTAACGAGAGCGTGCTTGAACGTTGCCACAACGAACTGCAAGCAATGGATGATGCCGCTCAGGCATTAAAGAACGGTAAGTCCGTCGCTGAGGTATTCGGTAATGAAGATGACCCGACAGGCGAAGTCGAGTATGCGCGGTACCTTGCAGGTGGCGAAGAGCGTAAGAAAGAGCTTTATAAGCAAATGTACAAAGCCGCTGTGAACATGGCTTGGGCAAATCGCATGAAGCAGCTTTTCCCACATTCGGCGGCGTTTGAAGAATTAAGCCAAGCCAAGACAGCCGGAGAGGCAGTCAAGGTTTTCCTAGAGAATCCGCTCTCGGTTGCGCTTGACGTAGGGCTCGAGAGCCTTGTCCAACAGGCGCCTCAGCTCGTGGCGTTAGGCGTTGGTGCGGCAACGGGTGGCACGGCTCTTGCCGTGGCAGGTCAGGGGTTCGCATCGTATACGCTTGAGCGTGGCGCGCGCTTAGCAGAAGCGATGAGCGAGTACGGGCTTGACACGTTTAACCCTCGGGACATCGTCCAATGGTACGGTGCTCCTGAGTATCGTACGCAGTACAAGACAGAACAAGCCAAGGCGCATCTTGGAGCTTTACCAGTGGGGCTCCTCGATGCGGTCGCTGGCGGAGCGGCTACTCGGAATCTTATCCGAAACGGCTTGTTCGGTATGAGTGAGCGCGCATCCCGCTTAGCGAATGTCGGTGCACAGGCACTTGTCCAAGGCTCGCTAGGTAGTGCTGGCGAAGCGAGCTCTCAGCTCATAACAGAAGGGAAGATTACGAGTTGGGCGGATGTTGTTGCTGAGTTCGCTGGCGAGTTCACAACGTCTCCGATTGACGTGGCAGTGGCAACTCTTGGTCGTACGCAAGAGGCAAAGACGAAAGCGGCTGTGGCTACGGCATTTGCGCAACGCACAGTGGCCCTTGAGCAGTACGCCAAGACGTCACCGCTTCTTGCCAACGACCCCAAGACAGCGGCTGAGTATGTAAAGAACATCAAAGAGCAGACACAGTTACCGGATTTATTTGTTGATACACAATCGCTTCATCAGTCGGGACAAGACGAAGTGATCACGGGTGCGTCTCCTGAATTGGCGGAACGCTACCAGCAGGCGCTCTTGAAAGGCGAGTCGATGAAGATATCGGCTGAGGAACTGCTTACGGTTCTCGCGCCTCGCGATACGAACAACAAGCTTGCGGAAGTCGTGCATCCCGAAGGGTTGCCTTCGCTTGTCGAAGCACAAAGTTACGAGCAGAGCGCGGCGCAGGAAACAGCAGAACGTCTTTCGCAATCCTTGGAAGGTGCTACACCTGAGTTTGTCCAAAGCTCTACCAAGGTGGGTAAGCAGGTAGAGACAATGCTCACAGAGGCCTTTGGCGAGAACACAGACGTTAAGGCGGGTGGCATGTCGAACGCTTATCGCAAGATTGCCGTGACGTACTTACAGACAATGTTCACTACGTTGGCTAAGGACTTAGGGGTATTACCCGAGCAAGTCTTTACGCAGTACGGGCCACAGATGTTTTTGAGCCCTGCGGATGCAACACGTACCGCAGATGGCAAGTTGCAAGTGACGTCTGATAGAGCGAAGGGGTTGTTTGCTAAGGGCACCGAACAGTCACATAGTATGAGTGTTTTGAGTGCCTTTAAGGCACAGCTCGCGAAACCTTCAAAAGACGTGTCTGCAAAGGATTTAAATACGAACGTCGTCCAAGCTAAGGGTGGCTCGAGAAAATCATTACGCGACTATATCCGAAAAGTTTTATCTTGTATTGGCGAAGCTGTACCAGAAGCTGACAAGATAAGCACAAGCGAGTTTGAGCGACGTGTCAAGCACAACACACTCGGCTATATTCACATTTCATCACGATCGGTAAGAGAGCTTAATGGCGAAGTCGCTCAATACCCAGATGAAATGAAGGCTTTGGTTTACCTAGAGGACGTACTTGAAAGCGGAAGCTTTAGTGGCTGGAAACCGAACACGAAGATTGCTAAAAAGCCTAACGTTGTTAGCTATGGAGTTCTGAGTAAGTTAGCGAAGATTGACGGGAAAATCTGCCGAGTTGAAGCCGTAATTGAGAAGTTTAAGAACGGGGAAATTTTTTATTACTTAAGATGGAAAAAGCTACCCGCGAAGGTAGCTTCTCCTTCCTTCAAACAGGAGACCCAGCACTCGCGCTTAGTACATCTAGCGCCCTCACTAGAAAACCTGACCGAAGGATTTGATACAGATAATACACTGTCCGTTTCGTATACGCAAGGTACCATCGGCGCCATTGGTGATTGGTTCCCTGATGTCCGTGCTATCGCAACGTGGGCAGGCGCGAACCGCTCTACGTTCTTACACGAAACGGGGCACATGTTCCTAGATATGCGCACGCAGATTGCGCTCGATTTAAAGGCGAAGAGAGACTCAGGCGTCGAACTAACCAAGGGCGAACAGCACCTACTCGAGACTGCAGAATCCGCTATGAAGTGGTTGGGTACGGACTTGGATTCTTTCTCCAAGATGAGCATCGACGAGAAGCGTCCGATGCACGAGAAGTTCGCTCGTACTTACGAAGCGTATCTCATGGAAGGACATGCGCCAAGCTCAGCGCTGACGAAGATTTTCCGCTCGTTCTCCGGGTGGCTACGTGGCGTGTATCGCGTTCTTACCAACATTCCTGAGGCAGAAATCAGCCCAGAAGTGCGTGACCTTTTTGATTCGATGCTTGTCTCAGCCACTGAGGTTGAGGCGGCTCGCCAGCGGCGCGCACAGTTCGAGCGCTACAACGACCCGCAGTTAGCGGCTATCGCCCAAGAAATCGGTGAGGACTTCGCCGACTTGCAAAACGAAAGCGCAGAAGCCGCCGTGGAAGATTTACAACGGCGCTTACAGAAAGCGAGTGCGCGTGTAGCCAAGTTGCGTCAAGGCAAGATTGACGAACTTACGGACGAAGCACAACGCGTTTACAACGAAATCTTCGACAGAATCTGGCAGGAGGTTATGTCCTCCCAAGCCTACCAAGCGCACGTGGCTTTGACCGAAGGCGTTAACGGCGTTGCGCCAAAGCTTACGAAGAGAGACCTCGCGAGCATCGAGCCGAAACTAACTGAGGCTCAGATTAAGATGCTCGAAGATATGGATATGGTGGGTAAGAACCCCAAGGGCGTAAGCGCTCAGATGGTTGCCGAGAAACACGGCTACGACTCTGTGGGCTCGCTTGTCTTTGCATTGCTTGAATTGGGCGAACCCACACAGCACGTCCGTGATTTAACAGCCGCAGAGATGCTCGAGAAGCACGCGAACCTCGCCTCTCCTGAATCAATTGAACAAGCGGCTGATGCCGCTATCTTCAACGATGCACGACTTCGTGTTCTCGCCATCGAGGCTATGGCGTACAACAAAGCCCTTGGTAAGAAAGGCGACGTGCTTAAGCAAATTCGTGAAGGTGCTAAGACCGCCGTTGGTCAGACACCTTTGGCTAGGTTAACTAGAGAACATACGCGTCACGCGAACGAGGCGGCGCGTAACGCACGTGAATCGGAGAGGGCGCGAGCCAAGGGCGACATTAGGAATGCGGCCGCCGCCAAGATTCGCGAGCTCTACCAAGCGGCACTCGTCCGCACAATCACCGTGCGTAAGCAAGAGATTGCGAAAGCCCTGAAGTTCTTCAAGCGCTTTAAGGGCGTCAAGACACTTAAGACTTGCGACACACAGTACTTGATGGCTATCCAGCACGTCTTGGATAAAGTACGCATTGCCAAGTTCCCTGATGCTGGTGCGAATCAGCGACAGACATTGGCGGCTTTCATAGCCGAAGTAAACAAAGCAGCTGAAATCGAGGACTCAGGCGTTAAAGGCATTGACGTCGATGAGGACTTCGTTGCGAAGATTGACTCGGGCGAGCTCAACATTGCGACAATGACCGCTGACCAATTCGATACGCTCGAAGGACTAATCCGCGAGATTTACACGCTCGGACGTAACGTTGCGAGTATCGAAGTGGAGGGCCAGCGTATCGCTTTGGAGGAGGCGCGTGTTGACTTAGCCACAGGTGTCGAGGAGCATGCAAACGCCACTGGTAAAAAAGAACTCGACAACTACGAGAAGACAGATTGGCTTACACGTCTTAAAGAACAGGCGCATCGAATTGGCTTATCGCACCGTCGCATCCCTTCGCTCTTTAACTGCATGGAAGGTGTGATGCCCGGCTACGGTCGGTTCTTCAAGTACATTACACGCAAATTCGATGAGTGCGGTAACCGAGAAGCGGCGTTAAAGAACGAGATTACCAAGGCGCTTTTCGATGCATTACAGCCGATGTTTAAAGACTTATCCAAGTCGAAGCCTCGCTATTACGAGAATCTCAAGCTGAGCTTTACCAAGCAGCAGATTTTCGTAATGGCTTTGAATATGGGTAACGAAGGAAACATCCAGCGCTTAATCGATAACTCGAACGGCTGGAGCTTTATGAATGGCAGGAAGCTTACGCAAGCTGATGTCCTTAGCCTTATCCAGCAGACACTGACAGCCGATGAGTTAAATCGCGTACAGGCCGTTTGGGATTTATTTGCAACGCTCCAAAAAGAAGTCGAGGCTAAAGAAATCCGGATGCGTGGACGCGCACCTGCTTGGGTTAACCCCCAACCAATTGCCCTGGCATCCTCCGATGGCCAAGTCGTCCAATTGCGTGGCGGTTACTACCCCATCGTGTACGACCGCTTGGCAAGCTCTCGTGGGGCTACCATCGATGCGGCCAAAGGCGTGTTGCAGGAACTCAAGGGTAAGCAGGGTAAAGCCAAGACGTGGGATGGCCACTTGAAGGATCGTGCCAAGAAAGTCGAGATGGGCACCCCTGTAACGCTCACGCTCCGTGGTGCCTTCGAGGGTTTCGAGAATACGATTCACGACTTATGCTGGGACGAGTGGGTAACAGATACACGCAGGTTGTTTGGGAACAACAGCGCTATCGAAAACTCGATTCGCAAGTACTACGGCGCGGATACCGTGGCGGCAATTCGCGAGTGGATTAAAGACACAGCTGTTGGCAAGAACAACCAAAGCCGTATGGAGGATGGTATCGCAACAGCCTTGCGTAAGAATATCTCGCTTGTTGGCATCGGCTTTAACTTAGTTACCGCGGCTATCCAAACGGTAGGTATCACGCAGACGGTGGTCGCGCTTGGCGGCAGGTGGACGTTATCGGGCGTTGGCGACTTCGTCTCGATGGGCCCGATGGGCGCTTATAAGTTCGCCGCATCCAAGAGTCTCCTCATCCAAGACCGTATCCGTACGCAGTTCCGTGAAGTCGCAGAAATCCAACGCTTCACAACAACAGGCGGCAATCGACTTTACGAGGGCTTCTCTCGTATGGCTTACATGCCCGTGGCTATGGTGCAGATGATGGTGGACTTGCCAACGTGGATTGGCGCTTACAACCGTGCGTTAGCCGAGGGTAGGTCAGAAGCCGAGGCTGTATCCATGGCTGACCGTATGCTTATCGAAGCGCAGGGCTCTGGTCGATTCCAAGACTTGTCTAGCGTTGAGCGTGGTGGTGCTTGGGCTCAGCTCTTTACGGTGTTCTACACGTTCTTCAATACCACCTACAACCTCGCTCGCCTGACCACTGAGTCTAAGAGCAAGCTTGCCGCGGCTCGTGACTTACTGCTTCTCTTGGTTGCCCAGCCGGTTTTGGAAACGTTCGTACGTGAAGCGCTCAAGGTGCAACCACCCGATGGCGACGACGACGAGTATTGGGAACGGATGCAGAAAGCGATGCTCTCTAATACCATCAATTTCAACATGAGCCTTTGTGTGGGCTTGCGAGAGATTGCATCGATATCTGACCTAGTCTCCGACGGTACGGTTCGCTACCAAGGGCCAACAGGCACGAAGAAGATTACGGACGTCTTGCGTTGGGGACAGCAGTTCACCAAGCAGATGGCAAATACTGATGAGATTGACCCAGCATTTATCCGGCAGACGCTTACGGTGTTCTCTGAAATTTCAGGCGCTCCGATACCCGTTGTGCCGATTAATCGCTACTTACGCGGTAAGCAGGCTATTGATGCTGGAGACACATCGGATTGGAAGGCTTACTTATTCGGATATACGAAACATTAAAAAGTGTCCAAGATTTTAAAAATTTGGTGCGATGATTCTCATAGCACCTACATAAGGAGGATGGAACTGTGACTGTTGCAGCTGTTTCCCGTAAAGCGGGGCCTTTTGTTAATGAAACGGAAACCGCAAGCATCGGCCCGTTTCCTTTCACATTCAAAATCTTTGCGCTAACCGATGTCAAAGTTCAGCGCTCTAAGTCCACCGATTTAAACGGTGGCGCAGATACTCTTAAGTATGGTGAAGACTACACAGTATCAGCTAACCTTAATACACAGGACTCGAATCCAGGTGGCTCCATTACTTTGACTGGTACGGTTGCATCGAACACGGGCACCTTATTACAGCCGGGATATTCGTTGGCCATTATCTCTGACGTGCCGTATTCTCAGCTTACGAAGTTCACGAACTACGACCGCTTTATGCCGGATATCCTCAACACCGTGCACGACAGAGCGGTAGCTGATATCCAGCAATTGGTAGAGATTCTCGATAGGTCGGTCACGATTCCTGCCACATCGACACAGACTCCAGAGGAGTTAGTCGAGACGTTGCAGAAAGCGGCAGAGACTGCAGAACAGGTCGCGGCCTCTTATGCGACTCAGGCTCAGGCATCCGCCTCGCAAGCGAGTGCCTCTGAAGCGTTGGCGAAGGCGTGGGCAACGA